>JBGSKJ010000014.1:0-40292 GCA_041741275.1 Gallionella sp. | reverse complement strand
GTTGGTCAGGGTGTCGCGGCTGGTTTGCAGCGCGCGCAGGATAGGCACGCCGGAACCGGTGGTGATCGCCAGTGTGCTGGCGAAGCGCGCCGTGTTGAGGCTGCGCTCGAACCTTCCATATAGCGGCGCAGTCAACAGCCAGGCGTGCCAGCGCATCCTGATGGCGGGATCCTTCAGCGCGCGCCGCCAGGCGAAAGCCAGCGCGATCACGGCCAGCAACACGATCCAGCCGAAATTCCGCACGAAATCCGAAACGCCCAGCATCACCACGGTCAGGAACGGCAGTTGCTGTTTGGTGTTGGCGAATACCGACACGATCTGCGGCACCACATAGGTCAGCAAAAAGATCACGATCAAAAAAGCCACCACGGTGACGATAGCCGGATAGGTGAATGCGAGCTTGACCTTTTGCACCAGCGCATTGCGCCGCTCGATATAGTCGGCCAGCCGCGACAGCACCCGTGCCAATTGGCCGATCTGTTCGCCGGATGCGACCAGCGCGCGATAGATGTCGGCAAAATCGCGCGGGTGTTTTGCCAGAGCATCGGACAGCGAGGCGCCGCCCATCACCTCGGAGCGGATCGAGGCGACCAGGTCGCGCACATAGGTGCGTTCGGCTTGCTCCTGCAACGCGGAGAATGCCTGCTCCAGCGGCAGGCTGGCTTCCAGCAGGCTGGCGAGTTGCCGGGTGAACAGCGCCAGCTCAACGGTCGACAGATGGTCGCCGAAAGCGCGGGTTCTGGTATGGCCGGATGCATCGAGTTGGGTCTCGATCGCATCGACCTTGATCGGCACCAGGCCCTGGCTGCGCAGTTCGGCGCGTGCGGCACGGGCGCTGTCGGCGTCGACCACGCCGTTTTTGGTGGAACCTGCCGCGTCGACGGCTTCATAACGGAAGGCGGGCACGTTGGCTTCCTTGACAGGTTAGTCTTTGGTGACGCGCAGCAATTCCGCCTGCGTCGTCGTGCCGTCGGCCAGCCAGCGTTCGCCGTCTTCGCGCATCGTGCGCATCCCGTCATGCTGCGCGGTAGAGCGTATGTCGGCTTCAGAGGCGCGGTTATGGATCTGCGCGCGTATCTGCTCGGTGGTCAGCAGCAATTCGTATACGCCGACGCGGCCCTGATAGCCGGTGTGGCCGCACTTGTCGCAGCCGGTCTCGACCCAGTATTGGTCATCCTGCCGTTTGCAGTGCGGGCACAGTTTGCGCACCAGGCGCTGCGCGACCACGCCGAGCAGGGATGACGACAACAGGAACGGTTCGATGCCCATGTCGAGCAAACGCGTGACCGCCGCCGCCGAGTCGTTGGTGTGCAGCGTCGCCAGCACCAGGTGGCCGGTCAGCGATGCCTGCACCGCGATCTGCGCGGTCTCCAGATCGCGGATCTCGCCGATCATGATGATGTCCGGATCCTGCCGCAGGATTGCGCGCAACGCCTTGGCGAAGGTCATGTCGATGCGCGGGTTGACCTGGGTCTGGCCGACGCCGTTCAGTTCGTATTCGATCGGGTCTTCCACCGTCAGGATGTTGGTGCGGGTGTCATTCAGCCGCGACAGCGCGGCATACAGCGTGGTGGTCTTGCCGGAACCGGTCGGACCGGTGACCAGCACGATGCCGTGCGGTTGCGCGATCAGCTTGTCGAATTGCGCCAGCACTTCCGGGCTCATGCCCAGATTCTGCAGATCGAGCCGGCCGGCTTCCTTGTCGAGCAGGCGCAGCACCGCGCGTTCGCCGTGCCCGGTGGGCAGGGTGGAGACCCGGACATCGACCGGCTTGCCGCCGACACGCAGCGTGATGCGGCCATCCTGCGGCAGGCGTTTTTCGGCGATGTCCAACTGCGCCATGATCTTGATGCGCGAGATCAGCGAGGCATGGATCGCCTTCTTCGGGCGCACCACGTCGCGCAGGCTGCCGTCGATGCGAAAGCGCACCACCGAGATCTGCTCGAACGGTTCGATATGGATATCCGATGCGCCTTCGCGCAATGCCTGCGTCAGCAGCGCATTGATCATGCGGATCACCGGCGCATCATCGGCCGATTCCAGCAAGTCTTCGACCGCGGGCATGTCCTGCATCAGCTTGTTCAGGTCGAGGTCGGATTCATACTCATCGATGACCTGCGCCGCGTCACCGCCCGAATCCGCATAGGCTTTGGCGATCGCCGCTTCGAGCTCGGCATGCGGCAACGATCTCAGCCTGATGCGCCCGAAATTGCGGCTCACTTCCGCGATCGCGCCGGGTTTGGTCGCATCCGATACCAGCACTTCGACGGTGTTGCCGGTGCGCTGTGCCAGCAAGCCGAAGTCGCGGGCGAACGAGTAGGGGAGCAGGCGGGCGTCCATCACAGCATCATTTATTGCGTACTGTTACGGTGCAACCGGGTCTTGCACGGCGGGTTGAGGAGCGGGTACCGGCGGCAGATCCACCGGCGCGCCTGACTCTGCCTGACCGGACACGGGGCTGCCGGCCATGCGCCCGTCCTGCAGCGGAGGCAACAGCGGCGCACCGGTGTTCGGCAGTACCAGGGAATTCTCCGGTTGCGCGGCGATCTCGGCGTTGCGGATGAAGTCATAGCGGTTGCCCGTCAGGTTCACGCTCTGCTCGCTGCTGCGTATCACGGTCGGACGCAGGAATACCATCAGGTTGGTTTTGACGCGGGAGCGTTTCTGGTATTTGAACAGGTTGCCGAGGATGGGGATATCGCCCAGGCCCGGCACTTTGACTACGCCATCCCGCATGCTGTCGTCGATCAATCCGCCCAGCACGATGATCTGCCCATCGTCCACCAGCACGTTGGTATCGATGGAACGCTTGTTGGTGATGATGCCGGCGGAACCTGTGGCATCCTGCACGCTCGAGGTCTCCTGGTAGATCGCCATCTTGACCGTGCCGCCCTCGGATATCTGCGGCCGCACGCGCAGCGACAGGCCGATATCCTTGCGTTCTATGGTCTGGAACGGATTCACGCCCGCGCCGCCGCCCGAAGCCGTGGTGGTGTATTGGCCGGTGATGAAGGGCACGTTCTGGCCGACGATGATCTTCGCTTCCTCGTTGTCGAGCGTGATCAGGTTGGGCATCGACAGGATGTTGGCATCGTCGTCGGATGCCAGCGCGCGGGCCAGTGCGCCCAGGCCGAGTTGGCCGGCGGTCTGGCGGAAGATGCCGAGGGACAAGCCGTTGCCGGGGGGCAACACGCTACCGGTAGTCGATGCGGCCGCCTGGTTGATCAGGTTGTCACCCCCGGTACCAAATCCGGTTATTCCACCGACCCGATATTTGCTGTTGGCATTTCCAGACAGGCCGGCCCATTGCACGCCGAATTCGGCGGCTCGCGTCGCGCTCACTTCGACGATCAGCGACTCGATATAGACCTGGGCGCGGCGCGCATCGAGCTGGTCGATGACGCTGCGCAGATTGCGGTAAACCGCGTCGCTGGCCGTGATGATCAGGGTATTGGTCGCCGGGTCGGCCTGAATGAATCCGGCCGCGCCGCCGGTGGGCAGCGGTCCCTGCACTGGCGCGGGCGTTCCAGGTGAAGAGGGTAAGGAAGGTGCTGTAGAACTTATCGTGGATGTGTCCGATGCCACCACGGCACGCAAGGTAAGCGCGAGTTTGGTTGCCTCCGCATTCTTGAGATACACGACATGCACATTGCCCGGTTGCGCGGTGGGCTGGTCGAGTTTCGCGATCAGAGATTTGGCCAGGTTGGCGCGTGCCTCGGACGGCGCGCGCACGATGACGGTATTGCTGCGCGCATCCGCCATCAGGCTGATGCGCCCGGCATCGCCGCCGGGGGCGGCGGTTCCCGGCTCCAGCAAGCGATTGACCATCACCGCGATATCGCCGGCGATCGCATAACGGACCGGCACGACATCCAGTTCGCTGCTCGCCGGGCCATCCAGCGCGGAGATTATCTTGCCCAGGCGCAGCAGGTTGTCGGCATAATCGGTGATGATCAGCGAGTTGTTCCCGGTGTTGGCGTTGATGGTGTTGTTGGGCGAGATCAGCGGGCGCAATACCGGCAACAGATTGGCCGCAGATTCGTAATTCAGGCGAAAGATCTGCGTGGCGATCTGGTCGCCGCGCATGGCGCCGGCCTGGACCGTTCCCGCCTGCAGTTTGGCATCCGCTTCCGGCACCACTTTGCTATAGCCGTTGCCGCTGACCACCGTGTAGCCGCGCAAACGCAAAACGGAGGTCAGGAGCTGGAAAGCCTGAGCCTTGCTGAGCGGTTTCTCGGACACCAGGGTGACCGTGCCTTTGACGCGCGGATCGATGATGAACGTGGTATTGGTGTAATCGCCGATCGCCGCGATCACCGATTCGATATCGGCGTCGACGAAATTGAGCGAGCCCTGGTCGGGCCCTGCCGACCCGGTTGTGCCTGCGACTTCATTTGTGTCCGGATCCTGCGCCTGCGCCGGCTGCATGAGCGCCATTGCGCACAGCAACACCAGCGCTGTACTCCAGCAACGCCATCCCTGTGATCCCTCCCTTTTCACCCGCAAGGGGTACGCCGGTGGGTACCCCGCTGCTGCGCAACGACCCTTACGCAGGTAAAGGGGAGCCGGGTTGGATTTTTCTGCCAATAGATTGTTTATCATTTGAATTCCAGCGCGATGACTTCCTTGTCGCCTTCTCTGCGGCGTTGTCCCAGCAAATTCAGCAGATTCGCCAGCTTCTCTTGTTGCCCGGCTTCGGCTTGCGCCGTGCCGGAAAACTGCAAGCGACCGTTGCTGAATGACCCGGCGCCGTTCAACAACATCGGTCCCCTGATCGTCTTCAGCGTCACGGATGCCTGCAGACCGTGCCAGTTCATGGCCAGATCATAGGCACCCAGGGGCTTGACCGGCGACAGCCGCGAGGCGATGTCATTCATTTCGAGGTGCATCGATCCGGTCACTTCGATCTTCCCTTCCCGCCGCGTCAATTGCAGCGCTTGCCATGACAGGCGCATCTGGCCGGACGGTTGCACGGTGTTCAGCGGTGCGCCCAGGGCGGCCAATCGCTCCGCCGGCAATGTGATCGCCGCAGGGCTCACTTGCCATTGATGCCAGTTGCCCGCCGCCTCGACAGGTTGCGACAGTGCCGCAGTGTTTTCCAGTTCGGCATCGACACGGCCCAGCAGCACCGTCGGCGACAAACGCCATGCGAAGCGCCCGGGAAACAGCGGCGTTACCGCATCGTTGCCGCCCGCTGCGCCGCCGATGAAGGCCGAGCCGCGCCACAATGTGCCCTGTGCATCTCCCAGTGTCAAGCGGCCCGCAGTCTGCAACTCCACCAGGGCCGCCAACCAGGCCGCCGGAAAAAATGCCAGCGCGGTGAGTGTAGCACTGACTATCCCCGCCAGTGACCAGATCAAGAAGCGGAACATCATTCATTCCTTGCCTGGCGCAACGTCAATGTCGCATTGACCCTGTCGGCCCCGGCCAACGCGACGATATCGGCTTCGACCACATAAAGCAGCGCGCTTTTCTGCATACCGTCCAGCCAGGACAGCGTGCCGGCAAAAGAGACTGCGGCCAGTTGCACCTTGGCATAGTCGCCGGTCGAGATCACGCTTTGTGCCTTCAAACCTTTGCGCGCGAGAGCCGTTTCAATTTGTTCTTTGGATATCGGGGTCACTGTAATCGAGGGCTCTCCGGAAAGTGCCGCAGCCTCTTTCGACAATGCCTGCAATTGGGCGACTTGCTGGCGCAGCAGCGGCAGATTCCTGTTCAACTGTTCGCGCCCGGTCAAGGCCGGGTCTATCAGTAACGCGTAGATCAGGGCGAATGACACCACTGCGGCGGCGGCAGAGAGCATCGCGCGTTCGCGCGCATCACGCACTGCCCAGAAATCGGAGAACGATTGCCTGGATCTGTCCAGCAGGCCGGCCAGATTCATTTTGCGCTCCTGATCTGCCACACGACCGCGCCCGATTGTTCGGGCGCAACGCCGGGCGCCGCCAGGTCAAGAGACAGGCCGCGTTCCGCGAGCGAAGTCTTCATCTGCCGGGTAGGTGCTTCACCACCCTTCAGGCGCACCGACAGGCCGCGTTCGCGATATTCGAGCGCGGCAATGGCGGGCGGTGCCGCCAGCGTTGCCGTGACGCCGGCCCATGCTTCGCCGAAAGCCGCGGTCAACGCGGTAAAGTCATCCGGTGCGGCCAGGCCTGAAGCGCGCTTGGCAGACGCGATCTGTTGCTGCATTTGCGCCTGGGGGTCAATGATCACTGTCTCGTTCGGATAAGCCGATCTGTAGATCCGGGTCATGGCCGAACGCAACGAATCGGCTTCGCTGTTCATGCGCCACCAGCCGAGATTCAAGGCGCCGATATTGATCAGCAGAACCGCACTGGCCAGCACCAGCGGCCAGCGCCAGGCATGCCAGTCGAGTCTGGAGGCGGCGTTCGCGCCCGGCCCCGCCATCAGATCGAGCGCCGCGCCGCGAGTCCCGGCCACCCATCGTGTCCAGTTGTCGGCAGAGACGCTGATGCGCTCCTTCAATGCGGAAATATTGTCGATCACTTCCTGGTAAGCGCGCAGCGCCGATTGCGGCACATACAGCGTGACCGGTGCTTCGGGAACCGCCGCGCACAGTGTCCGGATAACTTCGTGCGCTGTTGTTCCATCCGTTTCAGATCCTTCGACTTTGCCCGGGACAGCCCCTTCGACCCGGCTCGCGACAGGCATGATCGTCAAGCCGAAACCATCCTGCTCCGACAGACGCAGCGTCATGTCGATGCCGGTGTCCCGCACGCAGATGGCGGCAGTCACGCCGCCCGGTTGACCGGACTGATAGGATAAGCACGATTGCGCGGGTAGCGCCGCGATGTGGCGCGCGCCGAACGCGATGAAGGTCTTGGTCAGGAGGTCGAGCCATGCGCGCTGCACCACCGCAATGGTGCGCAATCCATCGGATGAGCCGCCCGCTACGATCACGCAATCGGCCGGATCGCAAAGCAACTGCTCTTCCACCAGATTGGGTAATGCGGCCTTCAGCCTGGCAGCCGATAGCGGCGGTATCTGCACGCGCAGCAAGTTGACGTCGCTGCCGGCCAGCAGCAGCACCACGCGTTGCATCCCGGCGATCGTGCCGGACAGATCAGATATTGGCGCTTCGCCTTCGCGCTCGATTGCGCCACCATCCGACACCAGCGCGAACGGGCAAGCCAAAGCGATCCATTGCGGCGCACTGTCGGCAACGGCTTTGGAGGGTAAGCGGATATAGAGTGTGCTCAAGGTGCCTCGCCTGCTTTACTGATCGGCAGCATGAAAAATCTACTTTCATCATGCACATGTTTGCATCTTAACATCCTCCGGGAGAGTATAAAGAACCAATCCCGGCTTCCATTGAGAGTTGCGGAGAGTAAAGCGATCCGGATTCGGGCGGTGATTTTAGGGGGTGGCAGATCCATAATCGTTTGCGGAAAAGTTTTTATATGCGCACATGATAAAGAAGATTATGCTTGCGGAAGGCAATCATCATGAACCGCGTTGAATGAAACTGAAGAGCCGATCCACTGTCATGGCCTGCATGCCGGGGTGCGTTGCGTTGATATCACTGCTGGCTGTTATGCCGGCAGTGAGTGCATCCGCTGAAATACCCATGGAATTTTCTGTCAGCGCCGGTCACCGGGAAGATAATCTGAACTGGAGCATCGCGGGCAACACGGTTAACGTTTTGTCCGAGCTCAAATGGGAAAATCTGGCGATAAGCCAGCTTCAGATCGCCGCTGAATTCCATCTTGAAAATGACCGGATGTTGCGCGCCAGGCTGGGTTATGGCGTGATCGGTTCCGGCACCAACCAGGATTCGGACTATGACGGCAACAACCGCACCCAGGAATTTTCGCGTTCGAACAATAAAGCCGGCGGTGACGTGTTCGATGCCGGCATAGGCTTCGGGAAAAAGCTGCGCTTGCGCGATCTGAGCGCGGGGGAATCCCTTTACGTGACACCTTTGGTCGGCCTGTCCCTGCACAGGCAAAACCTGACCATGACCGATGGAGTTCAAACCATTTCGCTACCCCCGTCCGCAGCGCCATTGGGACCCTTTCCCGGCCTGGCCAGCAGCTATGACGCACAATGGGTGGGCCCGTGGCTGGGTGCGGAGGTACGGGTCGAAGCAGTGCGGGGTTGGGTCGTGATGGCGAATGCGGAATACCATCTGGTCGGTTACTCAGACAAGGCGAACTGGAATTTACGAACTGACCCTGTTACTGGTTTTGCCCATCCGGTCAGTTTCAGGCACACGGCTACCGGTGAAGGTATCGTGCTGTCTCTGGGAGCCTCATATCCGATTGCTAACAACTGGAAAATAAACTTCACCATGGATCAGCGCAACTGGACCACACGCGCCGGCAGTGACCTGATTTACTTTGCCGACGGCACGCTGGGTTTCACACGCCTCAATGCGGTGAACTGGGATTCCACCTCCTATAATCTTGGCATCGTCCGTCACTTCTAGAATCTTGGTAGGGTGCGATTGCGACTGGTGCGCAAGCGCACCCTACAAACTGCATATTCTCTAATATTCCCTGATCCAGATCAGCCTGGTGACCGTGCCACTGCGTTCTAGCAACGCCTGTATCTCCAGTTCGGCACGGGTCATGCGTACTTTGCCGTTGACCAGGAAATAATTGGTCATGACCGAAGCATTGCCGGGTGAAGCGGAAAGAGGTTTGCCCGGCATGCGGTGGGTGAAATCGGCGAGGTCGCGAAAGGTCGCAGTGTCGCGGCTGGTCACCAGCGAGGCGGCATCGGCCGGCGAGAGCGTGTCGATTATCGCGGCCAGCACCGTGGCGGGTGCGGTGTTGACATTGACCGGTGTGGCGCGCGGCAGGAAGATCACGACATCTTTCAGCCTGTCGAGCATCTCCGGGGTAAACCCCGGCACCGCAAGCAGATCATCCAGTTGCGCGAGTTTCATCGGTTGCGGAACGGATTGCTCGACGTTGTCTGCCGCGGCGGATTCAGGCTTTTTCAGTGTCGCCGCCATCACATCTGCGGTCGCCTGCGCCAGAGCCGGATCCAGCTTTTCCAGGCCGAGCAAACGCGCGAAAACAGCGACCTCGGCGGGGTTGATGATCCCATCGGGACACAGATTGTTCAGGTTGTAACGCGCCTGCGCATCGCTGATGCCGCCCGACAGTGACGCATCGGCGATATCGGTCCCGGAGTGGCTGCTTTCGATATATTGGTCGAGCCGCGTTTCCGCAAGCGGCACCGCCCATGGCTCATCCAGATTGTCCGAGCTCGAGTGTTTCGCATCTTCGCGCAGGATCAGCCCGGCCCAATCCAGCGCGCCGCGCAGGATCCATTGTTTTTGCAATTGCAGTCGCTGGTTCTCGATCGAACGCACCTGCACCTGCTGTTGCCAGAACAGGCTGGAGACTATCGTGATCGCCAGCGTGGTCAGCAGCAGTGCCGTGATCACAGCCACCCCGCGTTGCCGATCGGGCCTTAAGACTTTTGGCCGGACAGCCGATAGAGTAGCGCGCTTGCTCACACCGCACCCAGCAGGAATATCTTGAGCAGACCGCTATCCCGCCCGCGCAATCGCAGCGTGACTTCCAGGCCGGTCGGCTGCACAGGGCTGGTGGCCTGGCCGGCAGGCGTAGCCGGCACCGGCGCGCCCACGCCGGAATGCCAGCCGCCGCTGACCCATAGCCGCATTTCCATGGCAGACACATCCGATTGCAGCGTCACTGCCTGGGCCGTATCGGTATCGTTCACGGCAGCCAGCCACAGCATATCCAGCTCCCGCAAGTCACGCGTCGCTGCAGATTCGCGCCGTGTCAGCATACCTTCCCTGACACGATAGGTGATGACTTGCAGCCGCGACGGCTGGTTGTCGGCAAATACCGTGCGTACCAGTACCAGCCGCTCCTGCTCGACGGCGAGCGGTACCCGGTTCGGCAGTATCAAGGTGCCGGCCAGATGGGCGCAATCGCTCTGCATCTGGGCGAAGGCGAATTGCATCCCGCGAGTCTGTTCAAGATCGCCGGTGAGCGCGATGCGCGCCCGCACGATGCCATCCAGCCCGCGCCAGCCGAGTATCGCGACGAACCCGAGCACGCTGATGGCGACCAGCAGTTCGACCAGGGTCAAGCCCCGCTGCCTGACCATCGGCATAGAGGTTTGCGCGCCGCGATTTTCAATTGGACTATTGCGCATTCGGCACTACCTGGGCCAGCTTGATGATACGTCGCCCGGCATTTTGCGCGTCCCCGATATTTCGTGTATTTAGAACACTGACCTCGACACGGCGGAAATAAGGATTGGGTGTTGAGAATACGTTTTCCTCGCAGATCAGAAGCAACTCGCCTTGCGGGCATTCGAGTCTGTGTTGACCCAGTGCCGGCCATTCATGCGCCAGCCGGATCTGCGTCAAGCGGTTTTCTGCCGACCAGGTCGCCATCATCGAAGCGCGCAAGTCGCTGCTGTTTTGCGTCAGGCTGCCCACTGCGCGCAGACTAGCACCCAACGCGGTGCCGACGATGACCAGCGCCACCAGCACTTCCAGCAAAGTGAAGCCCGCGTTACGACGATGATCGATAGTTATAGATTTGAGGTGGGATAGGTACATGTCATTCGACCGCGAAATGCCCGATCCCGTCTGCACGGATGACGACATGCGCGTTGCCTATCGACATTGTCAGGACAAATGGTATGCCGACCGGTTCACGGCCGAACACGATGCGCAAAGCAGTTGTTTGTTCGGGTGAAGGCGGGCTCATCGACAAGTTGACCGGGAAGCGTTTGAATTCGCGCTCGCGCAGCATGTCATCATGCCGGAGGGCTTGCCAGGTTTTTCCGTCGCGCAGCAGGAAGCGATAACGGTCAGCCTCTGCCTCGAATGCGATCGGACGGTTGCGCACGATCGCCTCGTCGCGCGCCAGTTGCAACAGCAGCGCGATCCGCTGCGCGTCGTTCTGCAATACCTGGCGCTCGTCCGGCATCGCATTGAAGGACACCATGCCGAGCGTGATGCCGACGATCACCATGACCACCAGCAATTCGAGCAGCGTGAAGCCGCTCGATCTTGTAGGGTGGGCAGACAGGGTTTTCGTCTGCCCACGCGGTTTGGTATCCGCGTGGGCACAAGATCGTACCCACCCTACGATAGTTAGTTTTATATTTTGGAACAGAATTACAGGTCCCACGAGCCGATATCGGCATCATTGCCGACCCCGCCCGGTTGACCATCCCCGCCCAGCGAAACAATATCGATCTCACCCCTGATGCCGGGAGACAGATATTGGTAGGGATTGCCCCACGGATCTTTCGGTAGTTTGTCGAGATAACCCCCGGTCTTCCAGCCATCCGCGGCCGGACCCGTGGCCGGTTTGGTTATCAGTGCCTGCAAGCCCTGCTCGGTGGTCGGATAACGCCGGTTGTCGAGTTTGTACAGTTTGAGTGCCTGCATCACGGTGGCGATATCCTGTTTGGCCGCGATGATGCGCGCATCATCGGTGCGCCCCATCAACTTGGGCACGACCAACGCAGCCAGAATGCCCATGATAACCACCACCACCATGATTTCGATCAGGGTGAAACCGCGATCCGAACGGGGATGGCGGTGTGAAAGTATGGAAATATTTAGCATGAATTAAGCGCTTTAAGAGTTGATGAATGAATTGCTAGTATAAGCCCGAAGCCGGGTGCCCATACTGTCATTGAGTCGCCTGGAATTCAAATTCGCTGCCGCTGTGTGTTATTCATCTATTCATAATGTGCAGAATGCCGACAATGAATTGTAAATTCTGCGGGGGACATTATAATGCGCGGTCTCGGGCGGCATCCGGAAATGCGGTTGGATCACGCCTTGTAGTGCTTTAAGTGCGGCCTCGCCGCATTTTGTATTTTTATTGATAGAGAAAATATGCCAGTTATCACTTTGCCGGATGGTTCGCAACGCAGCTTTGCGCAGCCAGTGACCGTTGCCGATGTCGCGCTGAGCATCGGTGCGGGTTTGGCCCGCGCCGCGCTGGCCGGCAAGGTGGACGGTCAGCTGGTGGATACCTCGCATCTGATCGCGCAGGATGCCGCGCTGGCCATCATCACCGACAAGGATGCGGATGGTCTCGAGATCATCCGCCATTCCACCGCGCACTTGCTGGCTTACGCGGTGAAGGAATTATTCCCTGATGCGCAGGTGACGATCGGCCCGGTCATCGAAAATGGATTCTTTTACGACTTTTCCTACCAGCGTCCGTTCACGCCGGAAGATCTGGCGGCCATCGAGAAGCGCATGACAGAACTCGCCAAGCGGGATATCCCGGTGACACGCAAAGTGCTGCCGCGCGACGAAGCGGTGAGTTATTTCAAAAACATCAACGAACATTACAAAGCGGAGATCATCGAGTCCATCCCGGCGGATCAAGAGGTATCGCTGTACACCGAGGGTGACTTCACCGATCTGTGCCGCGGTCCGCACGTGCCGTCCACCGGCAAGCTGAAGGCTTTCAAGCTGATGAAGCTGGCGGGTGCGTACTGGCGCGGCGATTCGAAGAACGAGATGTTGCAGCGCATTTACGGCACAGCCTGGGCGAAGAAAGAGGAGCTGGATGCGTATCTGCACCAGATCGAGGAAGCCGAGAAACGCGATCACCGCAAGCTGGGAAAGCAGCTGGAGTTGTTTCATATGCAGGATTCGACGCCGGGCATGGTGTTCTGGCATCCCAAGGGTTGGACGCTGTGGCAGGAAGTCGAGCAGTACATGCGTCGCAAGTTCATCGAGCACGACTACCGGGAAGTGCGCACCCCGACCATCATGGACAGGACGCTGTGGGAGAAATCGGGTCACTGGGAAAACTATCACGACAACATGTTCACCACCTCATCGGAAAATCGCGACTATGCGGTGAAGCCGATGAATTGCCCCGGCCATGTGCAGATATTCAACCACGGCCTGCATAGCTACCGCGACCTGCCGCTGAGATTGGCGGAATTCGGTTCCTGCCACCGCAACGAGACGTCCGGTTCGCTGCATGGACTGATGCGGGTGCGCAGTTTTACCCAGGACGATGCCCATATCTTCTGCACCGAGGGGCAGGTGCAGTCCGAGGTTTCGAAATTCATCGTGATGCTGAACGAGGTGTACAGGGATTTCGGTTTTAACGAAGTACTGGTCAAGCTTTCCACCCGCCCGGAAAAACGGGTCGGTTCGGACGAGACCTGGGACAAGGCTGAAGCCGGTCTGGCATCGGCCCTGAAGCAGAACGGCCTGGCTTATGACGTCCAACCGGGCGAAGGCGCGTTCTACGGTCCCAAGGTCGAATTCACGTTGAAGGACAGTCTGGGCCGTCTGTGGCAGTGCGGCACGATACAGCTCGATTTCAACCTGCCGGTGCGTTTGGGCGCCGAGTTCGTGGATGAAGACAACAGCCGCAAACCCCCTGTGATGCTGCATCGCGCCATTCTGGGTTCGATGGAACGCTTCATTGGCATCCTGATCGAGCACCATGCCGGAGCCTTCCCGTTGTGGCTGTCGCCGATACAGCTGGTGCTGATGAATATCTCCCGGGCGCAGGAGGAATATGTGACCCAGGTAGCGCAGAGATTGCGCTCCGCCGGCCTGCGGGTGCAATCGGATTTGCGCAATGAGAAGATTACCTATAAAATACGCGAACATAGCTTACAAAAATTACCTTATCAGCTGATCATGGGCGATAAGGAAGTGGCAGGAAATTTGGTGGCCGTGCGAACCCGCAGTGGTGAAGATCTCGGGCAAATGACGCTGGAAGCCTTGCTTCAGCGCCTGCAGACCGAGATCAAGAACGGGTAGCACGGCTTAAATATTGTTCAAGTGGAGATATTGAAATAGCACAAGACAAAGCGCAGCGCATGAATGAGATGATCACAGCACCGCAGGTGCGACTCATTGGTGTCGAAAAGGAGCCCCTCGGGATAGTAGCCATCGCTGAAGCATTGCGTATGGCGGATGAAGCAGAGCTGGATTTGGTGGAGATCTCGCCGTTGGCGGATCCGCCGGTGTGCCGGATCATGGACATCGGCAAATTCAAATATGCCGAAAGCAAGAAGCTGCATGAAGCCAAGCTCAAGCAGAAGCAAGTCCAGATCAAGGAGATCAAATTTCGTCCGAATACGGATGAAGGAGATTACAACATCAAGTTGCGCAACTTGATCAAGTTTTTGGAGGATAGCGACAAAACCAAAGTCACGCTGCGTTTCCGCGGTCGTGAAATGGCCCACCAGGAGATCGGCATGCGCCTGATCGAGCGGGTAAGAGGGGATCTGGTGGAACATGCCGTGGTCGAGCAGTTTCCGAAGATGGAAGGCCGCCAGATGGTGATGGTGTTATCGCCCAAGGCCAAGAAGAAATAGGCGGCCAGGAGAAAATCAGTCGTTTGGACAGCAAGGGGATGGTCCGGGCGATGTTGCAGTTAGCGGTTCCCCGATAAAAAGTGGTGTATGGGTCGTCAAGTTTTTCCATTGGAAAACACCTACCACCATAACTTAAGGAGTAGTCATGCCTAAAATGAAAACCAAGAGCGGAGCGGCCAAGCGTTTCAAGGTTCGCGCCGGTGGAAGTATCAAGCGCTCGCAAGCGTTCAAACGTCATATCCTGACCAAGAAAACCACCAAGAACAAACGTCAGTTGCGCGGTACGACTGAAGTCCATTCAACCAATTCAGCATCAGTGCGCGCCATGATGCCTTACGCATAAGGAGCCGATCATGCCAAGAGTCAAACGTGGAGTAACAGCACGCGCCAGTCACAAGAAGACCCTCGACCTGGCCAAGGGTTATCGCGGTCGCCGCAAGAACGTCTACCGTATCGCCAAGCAGGCGGTGATGAAAGCCGGGCAATATGCCTACCGCGATCGCCGCCAGAAGAAGCGCCAGTTCCGCACTTTGTGGATCGCGCGTATCAACGCGGCTGCGCGTGAGCAGGGCCTGAGTTACAGCGTATTCATGAACGGCCTGAAGAAAGCGTCTATCCAGATCGACCGCAAGGTATTGTCGGATATCGCCGTGTTCGACAAGGCAGCGTTCACACAATTCGTGGTGCAGGCCAAAGCCAGCCTCGGCGTTTAAGTTGTATCGTTGAAATAAAAAGGAGGCGGCAAGCCTCCTTTTTTTGTTTCTGGTGTCCCTATTGGTGTTACAGATGGAAGAGCTCCAACAAATTCTCGATCAGGCCCTCAGGCAGTTCGCCGGGATCGTTGACGAAGCCGAATTAGAGCAGGCCAAGGCGCGTTTTCTCGGCAAAGAAGGCAGTCTTACCGTTTTGCTCAAGGGTTTGGGCAAGCTGTCTGCGGAAGACCGTCCCGCTGCCGGCGCACGCATCAATCAGGTAAAACAAGGCATCGAAGCTGCTTTGCAGCAACGGCGCGAAGATCTGCAACAGAACAAGCTGGTGCAAAAGCTTGCGGCGGAGTCGCTGGATGTGACCTTGCCCGGTCGCGGTATGGGCACAGGGGGATTGCATCCGGTCACACGCACTCTGGAGCGCATCGAGCAGTTGCTGCATTCGCTGGGCTTTGCCACCGCTTCCGGTCCGGAGATCGAGCGCGACTTTTACAACTTCACCGCGCTGAACATCCCGGAAAATCATCCGGCGCGCGCGATGCACGACACGTTCTACATCGATCCGCAGCATGTGTTGCGCACCCATACCTCGCCGGTGCAGGTGCGTTATATGGAGGCGCATCAGCCTCCGCTCAAGATCATCTCTTCCGGGCGCGTCTACCGTGTCGATTCCGATGCCACCCATTCGCCCATGTTCCATCAGGTGGAAGGCCTGTGGGTCGACGAAGAGATCAGTTTCGCCAATCTCAAGGGTGTGGTGCAGGATTTCCTTCAGCGCTTTTTCGAGCGTGACGATCTGCAAGTTAGATTCCGCCCCTCGTTCTTTCCGTTCACCGAGCCATCGGCTGAAATGGACATGAGCTGGAACGGCGGCTGGCTGGAGATCGGCGGCTGCGGCATGGTGCATCCCAATGTGCTGAAACACGTCAATATCGACAGCGAGAAATTTCTTGGTTTTGCCTTTGGCCTGGGCGTGGAGCGCCTGGCGATGCTGCGCTATGGCGTGAACGATCTGCGCCAGTTCTATGAGAGCGACTTGCGCTTCCTGAAGCAATTCAATTAATGGCATAGCGATGAAATTTTCCGAGAATTGGTTAAGATCCTGGGTCGATCCCGACCTGTCCAGCGATGAACTGGCGCACGTGCTGACGATGGCCGGGCTGGAAGTCGAGGCGCTGGAATCCGTTGCGCCCGCATTCAACAGCGTGGTGGTCGCCGAAGTACTGGAAGTGGTCAAGCACCCCAATGCGGACAGGCTGAACGTCTGCCGGGTCGATGTCGGCGAAGCACAACCGCTGTCCATCGTGTGCGGTGCAGCCAATGTGACGGTCGGCGTGAAAGTGCCGTGCGCGCGCATCGGCGCGGTATTGCCCGGCGACTTCATCATCAAGCAAGCCAAGGTGCGCAACGTCGAATCGTTCGGCATGCTGTGTTCGGAGAAAGAGCTGGGCCTGGCTGCCGAAAGCGTTGGCCCTTCGACTGAGCTCAGGACAGGCCTGTGGTTGCTGCCCAGCGATGCGCCGGTGGGAAAGATGTTGCGCGAGTATCTGGAACTGGACGACAAACTGTTTACGCTGAAGCTGACGCCGAACCGCAGCGATTGTTCCGGCATGGTCGGCGTGGCACGTGAAGTCGCGGCATTGACCGGCAGTGCGCTCAAGCCGCTGGATATCCAGACACAGCCGGCCACCTTGGCCGAGCAATTGCCGGTCAAGGTGGGCGATGCACTTGGCTGCCCGTTATATTGCGGCCGTCTGGTGCGCGGTGTGAATGCCGAGGCAACTACGCCGATATGGATGCGGCGGAGGCTGGAGCGCAGCGGGCTGCGCGCGATCAACGCGGTGGTGGATATCACCAACTACGTGATGCTGGAGATGGGCCAGCCCATGCACGCCTTCGATGTGGCGAAGCTGTCCGGCGGAATCACGGTGCGCAGGGCACGCAAAGACGAGTCACTGACTTTGCTCAACGACCAGAACGTGGTGCTGGACGAAGAAGTGCTGGTCATCGCCGATGATGCGCGCGTGCTGGCCCTGGCCGGCATCATGGGCGGGCAGGGCAGCGGCGTGGAAACGGCTACGCAGGAAGTGTTTCTGGAAAGCGCCTTTTTTAGTCCCGATGCGATCGCCGGCAGAGCGCGCCGTTTCGGGCTGGCGACTGACTCGTCATTCCGCTTCGAGCGCGGAGTGGATTTTGCCGCAACACGTCTGGCATTGGAACGTGCCACCCGGCTGCTGCTGGAAGTTTGCGGCGGCAATGCCGGAGCGATCAGCGAAGTGCGCGGCAATTTGCCGACACGTGCAGCAATTGTCCTGCGCCGTTCGCGCGTCGCGCGGGTGCTCGGCATCGCGCTGGATAGCAAGCAAATCTCGATGCTGTTAAAGCGGTTGGAATTGGACTTCGACGAAAGAGACGACGATTTTCGTGTGATACCGCCGAGCTTCCGCTTCGATCTGTCCATCGAGGCCGATCTGGTCGAGGAACTGGCACGACTGCACGGTTATGACAATATTCCCGCACAGGTCCCGCAAGCCGCGCTGACCATGCTGCCATATAGCGAACTGCAACGGCCATTGGCGCGCATCCGGCAAACGCTGGTGGCGCGTGACTATCAGGAGATGGTCAGCTACGCCTTCGTGGAAGAGCAAGTCGAGCGCGAACTGTGCGGCAACGATGATCCGGTCGCATTGCAAAATCCGATTGCCAGCAACCTGGCAGTGATGCGCAGCAGCCTGATCGGTGGTTTGGTGGGAGCGTTGCGCTTCAATCTGAATCGCAAGCAGGCCAGGGTGCGTCTGTTTGAATCCGGTGCGTGCTTTGCCAGAGTGAACGGCGAGTATGTGCAAAGTCAGCGCCTGTCGGGCATTGCCTATGGTGAAGCACAGCCGGAGCAATGGGGAACTGCCGCAAAACCGGTCGATTTCTACGATGTCAAGGCGGATGTCGAAGCTTTGTTCGCCCCGCACCCGTTGCGTTTTGCAGCCGCGACCCATCCGGCGTTGCATCCCGGACGCACGGCACAGATTCATTGTGACGGGCGGATGGTCGGCTGGATCGGTGAACTGCATCCGCAGTGGCAGCAGCGCTACGACATGGCGCAGCCGGCAGTGTGGTTCGAAGTGGAGCTCGATATGCTGACCCGGACGAGTGTGCCGCGCATGGGCGAGATCAGCAAGTTCTTGCCGGTGCGCCGCGACCTGGCGGTAGTGGTGGACGAGACGGTTGCGGTGCAAACCTTGCTGGATGCCCTGCAGCAGGTGTCTGCACCTTGCGTGGTAGAGGTTGGCCTGTTTGATCTGTATCGCGGCAAGGGTATGGAGCAAGGTAAAAAAAGCCTTGCATTCCGTGTGTTATTGCAAGATACTCAGAAAACACTCACAGATTCTGAAATTGAAACCAGTATCGCGCTGTTGGTGGGTGTGATGCAAAAGCACGGTGCGCAATTGCGCATGTAAGGGAGAAAAATGACAACAACATTGACCAAGGCCGAATTGGCCGATTTGCTTTTTGGCAAGGTGGGACTCAACAAACGTGAAGCCAAGGATATGGTGGAAGCTTTTTTTGAGGAAATACGCGCACAACTGGAGCAGGGCGAGAGCGTGAAACTGTCGGGCTTCGGCAATTTTCAGTTGCGCGACAAACCGCAGCGTCCCGGGCGGAATCCCAAGACCGGCGAAGAAATCCCGATCACCGCACGGCGGGTGGTGACGTTCCATCCCAGCCAGAAACTGAAAACCATGGTGGAAAAGTCCTATCATGGAAAACCACAAGCCTAATTCCGAACTCCCGCCGATCCCGGCAAAGCGCTATTTCACCATCGGTGAGGTCAGCGAATTGTGCGGGGTCAAGGCGCACGTGCTGCGCTATTGGGAGCAGGAATTCACCCAACTCAAACCGGTCAAGCGCAGCGGTAATCGCCGCTACTATCAGCACCATGAGGTGCTGCTGATACGCCGCATCCGCGAGTTGCTGTACGGCGAGGGTTTTACCATCAGCGGCGCGCGCCACCGGCTGGATGATGCCAATCAGACTGATATCCGTGACGATGTGCCTGCCGATTTGAAGAATGTCGCGGGACTACGCCACGAGATCAAAGAGATCATCGCATTGCTCGGCGTATAAACATACGCCGCAAGAAAAACCGCAAGCGAGGCTACGTTTCGGGCACCTTCAGTCCCGGTCAGCTTTCAATGCAAGTCACCCCGATCTTTCCAGACCCTGCAACTCGGCGAACCTTCAGGCTATGCCTGGCGGTACATCCTAAGGAATGAGTTTGACCACGTCCCCCGCCCGGAAACCGCTTCCGGATACTACTGCGGCTGTAGAGTTGTTTATATCCTGGTGATTGCCGATCTGGATGACGCCGATCCTGCTTTCTCTATACGCAAGGACCCGGCCGTTATCCGGGTCGGTGAGAGCTTCGCTCACGCGGTAGACGGCTAGTTGTGTGCCCACTTTCAATTGGGAACGGCGGCCCGCCTTCAAGACCAGGGAGGGCCCGTCAACGGCGAGAAGCTTGCCCTGAAAAGGCATACTGCCGAGTTTGCGGATAACCGACACGCTAGACTTGGCGAGAGCGTCATGCAGCGCGCCATCGCGCAGGTTCGGATCAAGGAAGGATTTTGCACCCGGCCCCGAAGCACCGGTGTTGGTCTTGCGGTATTCTCCCGTGACGGACTCGGCGACCAGCGTTTTGCCTGTGGCGAAGTCTGACAGTGCATAATCCACCGTGACGCGCGCAACGGTGGATTTTTTCTGGAACATGATTCCATCTGCAACTTCTTCTACCTCGGAGTATGCAGTGACCGCGCCGGATAAGCGGTAATCGGGCGCATCAAAGCCGCTGCCTGAGTCATTTTTCTCGATGTTGGCGATGCCGGAACGTTGCAGTGCTTTGAATTTTTCCGCTTCCCGGGATGAATATTCATCGAGCAGGATGGATTTAAGTCCGGCTGTTTCCAATTGTGAACGGAGGATGGCTGCCGCCGCCGCACCAGCACCGGATACTTTGGCCGGAGCCTTGTTGTCGAATCGGGCGATCCCGATGTTGTATTGCGGACCGGCATAAGCCGCGCCCGCGTTTTTCAGACGCCGGGTTTCACCCGGCCAGTTGTTGTCCGCTTTTGCCCCGCCGCTCGTGTGAGTGGTGCAAGCACTGATGACGAACATGGCCGATGCGAGGAAGATGCAAAACCACAGCAGGGATGAATATCTGAACATCAGCATGGTGAGGTTCCCAAAGCAGGATGGCCTCAAAAGCGCAGCGGCTTGTCATCGCTATTATGTGCCTGCTGTTCAACGGTGAACAACACGGCGGCCTTGACCCTTGAGGACAAGTTCAGCTTGGTCAAGATATGACGCACATGCTGTTTTACCGTGTCATAGCTGATCGACAAAGTTTGCGCGATCGCCTTGTTGCTTTCCCCGCGCGAAAGCAGTTGCAGTATCTCCCGCTCACGTTCGGTGAGCAACTTGAGGGAATTTTTCGGTTCGTCCCCCGGTTGATCGCCGCGCAGCATCTCGATCATTTTGATGGTCATGGTGGGGGCGACGACCAGTTCGCCTGCCGCTACGCGCTGTATTGCATCAACAACTTCCTCCGGTGCCATGTCCTTGAGCAGGTAGCCGCGCACGCCTGCACGTATCGCGTTGGCCAGGTCGATTTCGGAATCACTCATGGTCAGGATGACAGCGGGTGTCAAGCAGCCCTCTTTGCGGATTTGTTCGAGCATAGCCAAACCATCCAGCGGTTTCATGCGCAAATCCATGATCAACAGATCGGGTTGTGTATCCAATAACTTGCGCAACCCTTCGATAGTGCCGGTTGAACCCAGGACAGCGAAGCCGTAACAGTTGGCGAGCAGTTCACATAATCCGGTCCGGCACAGGCTTTGATCGTCTACCAGAACAATTTTTAATTTATCAACCATTCACTTCTCTCCAGTCAGATCCCGGTTCGGGGAAAAATAATTGCACGCGCGTGCCGAATCCTTTCGAACTTTCTACTTTTATTTCGCCGCCGATGCGTTGTGCGCGCTCGCGCATGATCATCATGCCATAGTGCCCTTCGACCGGTGTGAATGTGCATCCGCCGCTGCCATTGTCCTCGATGGTGAAAACATAGTAATTGCCGGAAAAATCGACGATCAGGCGTGCATGAGTCGCGCCCGAATGGATGGCAATATTTGCCAGCGCCTCCTGCACGATGTGGGACACCTGAATTTCATATTCGAGGGGCAAATCGAGGTGGGCTACCCGATTTATATATTTTAGAATGATGTCGTTTTTATGACGGAATTGCTCGGTCAGGGTTTGCAGCGCATGCACAAGTCCGGATGGATCCAACGAGCACCGGAAATCCGTAATCAGTTCCCGAACGGTTTTTTGACTGGTCTCCAAAGCATCATCGATATCATGCGCGTATTTGGCGACCATGAGTTCATTCTGCGTCCGTATGGATTCAAGCAGCAAACTCGTGCGCATCCGCGTATACACCAAAGATTGTGCCAATGAATCATGAATTTCGTTGGCGATGGATTGCCTTTCCGCGATCAGATCAATACGCTTGGCTTCACGATTTAATTTGTTGTGTTCGATGATGGTGGCAAGCAGGTCGACGAATGCCAGCACAGTTCTGGAAATTCGCTCAACCGGTTCTTGTGGTTCGCTGAAAAACAGCGTGAGCATGCCAATAGAAGTTTTCGGGCTGGTCTGGCTTTCAATCGGGACGGTGACCAACGATTGAATCTGGAATCCGGTATTGCGGCAACCCTGCCGGTTTTTGCATGCGCTAAGATCGGTTGAACAAATACCGGAACCGGCGAATGTTTTGCAGCTAGATTCGCAATTCAATTCGAGGGCGCTGCCGAGCTTGAGCAGTTCGTCGGGCAAGCCGACAGAACTGAATAATTGATGGGTCTGGCCATGCGTGGGTAGTATTCGGGCTACTCCGTAGGTGGCTTTTACAGTGGCGATGAGGGTTGCAAGTAATTTTTCCACTACCGGTTTAAGATCAGCCACTCGATAGGCCGAGGGCTCGAGTATTTTGTTCGCTTGGCTACCCCCGGTAATTTCAGGAGGAGTAAAATGCAGTTCTTCGGCCCACGAAAAATCCGTGTGCACCAAATTTTTTACGGAGTTTGTTTTTTTGCCCATAAATTCAACAATGCGCCTTATTAAATGCCGCTTGTTTGGAGGATCCCAAGTGGGCGCGAGTTTGTAAAATAGATTATTGAATAGGCCGGATTTTCCTGTACACCAATAAAAAATTGATTGATGTTATTTGTGCGATCCGACAGTTTTGAGAGTATACCCCTCATTCGGGTCATATAAACTCTCCCTCCAAATGGTTATAGACGCTAAAACTAGCCGATGGGTTTAATGAAACCACTGGGAAAGATTAGTAAAGTATTATAAGTTGATCATACTGATCAACTCAGGGTGTCCCTGAAACGCGACAACATACAATGAAAATCTGCATCGTTTCCGACAGTCATGATCGTGCGGAGCCGCTCGCAGCGGCTATAGCGAAAGCACAGGCAGCCGGGGCGCAAACAATCATCCATTGCGGAGACCTGATCGGTGCAAACACGTTGCGTGCATCCATCAAACTCGGTGTGCCGCTCCACGTGGTGCATGGCAACAATCTTGGCGATGCGATGGCAATGCATAAAATGATGGCGAAGTCCGGCGGCTTGCTCACCTATCACGGCCATGATGCCAAGCTGGAATTCGGCGGTCGGCGCATTTTTGTAACCCACTTCCCCCACTATGGCCGGGGCATGGCTTGCACCGGGGATTACGATCTGGTTTGCTGCGGCCACAGCCATGCCGCGGAGATCATCCGGCAATCCAACATCAGGGGCGGACATACTTTGCTGGTCAACCCGGGCTCGGTTTCCGGCATAGGCGCACCCGACGTGGATGGAGCATACACCTGGATACTGGGCGATCTGGCCGATATGACATTCGAGATTCACACGCTGAAGCATTGACCATGGACTCAGCCTGTACAATTCAGTTTCATCGCTAAAGCAAATATTTCCAACGGAGGATCGCGTGACGACTTCAATGGCAACCAACCAGGCCATCCTGGTCGTGGGCGGCGGAATAGGTGGCATGGCGGCAGCTTGAAAGAGGCCGGTTTGGACGGGCATGTCATTCAGCCGGAAAGGCTGCAACAGATCGTGGAACGCAAGAAATAGTCTGGAATTCTGCGCGCATAGTCTTCACCGGTGGGCAGTTCATCATAATCCTGCCGCTGGACTTGTTACCCGCTCCGGCACTATCATCACGCTCTGCCTGATTCGAATACATCCAGTTTTTGGAGTACACCATGCAACATCTGACACCCAAAGAAACTTTTGAATTCCTGCGGGCCAATCCCGAGGCGGTATTCGTCGATGTACGCAGCGAGATGGAACACATGTTCGTCGGTCATCCCAAAGGTTCTATCCTTGTTCCCTGGGTCGACGGCCCGGAATGGGACATCAACCCACACTTCGTTGCGCACGTAAAAAAAGCAGCCAGTGCGAATCGCCCCGTGGTGCTGATCTGCCGCTCCGGCCGCCGCTCGGTGGATGCAGGATTGGCACTGGAAAAAGCCGGGCTTACAGAAGTGTACAACGTGTTGCACGGTTTTGAGGGCGACCTGGATGAAGGGCATCACCGAAATTCCCACAACGGCTGGCGGTTTGAAGGGCTGCCCTGGGCGCAAACATAAACTCAGATTGTCCGTTAGTCCTGACCCTGCTGCAGGTTCAATCAGACCACGAGCGGCAACTGGCGAACATTTCTTCCGGTGCCACGAAGGCCGATATTGATGATGATTACCACGGCCCGGTGATGATTTGATTTATTCAAAGATCAAAAAAAGGCGCGATAAATCGCGCCCCGAGTTTGAACCTTTGAATGATATTCCCGCTTGTTTCCCGGGTTAACCGGCGACTGCAACGAGCTGTTCCGTCTGGTTGGCTGAATTGAACCAATTTGGCAGGACGGCTACATTATGCCTGTCGGCATTCCTGATACCGCTCACAGCAAAGGCATCAAAGCCAACCTGATACCGATAGCTCAGTTTGTCGCCAGGCACATCGCCGATAGCGCGCAACTCGCCCTTGTATCCGTAACGTCCACGCAACTCGCTTGCAGTGGAATAACTCTTTCCGTCCGAGAACTTGTCGAATTCGACGGCGATCACGGTGAAGTCGTCGATATCGTGCTTGATCGCCTCTGCACCTTCTTCGGCAGCCAGCCAGACGCCGAGCGGCCAGCCGTGTTCATATTCGCGGTGTATCAATTCGGCACGGCGCGCACGCCACACCGAAAGCGGTACCAGCACCGGCCCCACCGGCAACCTGACGCTCTGAGGAGTATCGCCCTCCGCGAGGGTCAGGGTCTTCCATGCATCTTTCACGATGCGGCCATTCTTGATCAGCTTGAACATGGACTGCCTTCCTTTCTGTATTCCGATAAATAGGTCGATTAGTGATTCAATCCCAACTTGTTGAGGCGCAGTCTAGAGATATTGCTTATGTCTGTGAAATACTTATTTGTTACATTCAAATAACTATAGAGCATATAAAAGGGTGGGGTAGAATCGCCCATGCATGGATATGGCCGGGATAGAAATATGGAAAAGGATTTTTGGCTGGAACGTTGGGAGCGGGAAGAGATCGGTTTTCACCAGGACGAGGTCAATCCGTATTTGCGCCAATACTGGCAGGAATTGCACCTTGCCCGCGACAGCGTGGTGTTCGTGCCGCATTCTTGGCTTGCGCATCGGTATCAAAGAGCGTGGCCAAATAGTGACGGGTGGCAAGAAATCGTTACTGATGGCAGGGTATGAGCGTAATGTTGCCTTAGACGTGATTTTTAAGAGAATGGATTTTGATAATCTTGCGCCATGTCTTATTGAAATGCTTGAAGGATTACTGCACGCCAAAACTCTAAAGGCTGGAGACAAAGACGAATGGACTATAGGTGAAATCCCGAAGCTCCCAGATGGATATTTAGATGACCCTGAGAACTGGGGACTGATTTTTCTTTACCTTATTGAAGCAAGTGTAGTTTGTACTGTAGAACGACCGACTATTCCCTTGCCTATTGAACAATGGCGTAGTGATTTTTCTAAAGTATGTACGCTGCCAGATGAAGCCAATCAATTTTTTGATGTGTTGAGCGGAGCAAGTCCGAGCGATTCTCTTTACCCTCAAGCAGCCGCAGCCGTATTTGCTTTAAGAAGTGGAGTTCTTTCCCCGGCGGATTTGTGGAGGCACTCGTTTCGATTACTCAATGCAACCATGCTTGAGAAACATTTGGTGACGGCAGCGTTAGAAGGCGTTCTTATCACACGATGGATTTTTTCGACTGGCAACCAACGCTTTGCATTTTCTACTCCGTCACTTGCATGCCCAGAAATCGAGAAAAGTTGCCTAGACCAATCTCTTAGTGGGTTGGCTAAAGTTGCTGCCGTTCTGAATGTGTCAGCACCTTATCTAAATATTCGGCTACCCGCGACGCCAATCCAATGCGCTGCATCTGCTCCGCAAAGCCGCCGCTTCTTAACCATCGTGCCGCCACAAAACTTCGCCATGTTTCTGTTTCCAGCAACTCCAAGGGTACAGCCACAGGTTCACTCTCCGCACTGCGCACCCCGCGCCGATAAGAAAGCTCGGTGCTTTCCGCAGCCGTCATCTCGCGGTTGCCTGCATCCAGTCGCAGCCAGGTACCGTCATCAACAATCGAATGCACCTTGTCGCTTTTCAACACCTGCACCATCACCAAATTCCCCGCGCTTCCATCACGCAAGGAACACGGCAAGCGAACAAAACGAATAGTATCTATCGGAGGATGAAACTGTGTACGCACTTTTCGGGTGAGATCATCCAGCGCTTCCGGATTTTCCTGAATACCGAAAAACCGAGCGCTGCCTTTCTCTTGCTTTTCATCCGCCACACCCAACACCAGAATGCCACCTTCCGTGTTGGCGAAAGCGCACAGTGTTTCCAGCGCTTTGCCTACCATCTTGCCGGACACACGCTTGAAGTCAAGCGTGCGACTTTCGCGGGAGGTAAGCAGTGCTTTAATGCGTGGTGCTGCCTGATCTTCGGTGAGGTCTATCATGGTCATGGCTATTATTGTACTGTCGGCTTGGATGCACGCAGCCAATCTTGCACCGGCAACAAATCATCCCAATCAACTGTTTCACCAAGGCTGCCATCATCATTCACCACACGCAAGCGACTTTGATCTTTGGTAAGAAACAACACCTTCCCATAACACTTCGGGATGCGCCGTGCTTTACGCGCGGCATCCTTGGTGTTTTCCTTGGTTTCGATCAGCCGTATCATGGGCTCATCACTCGGTAGATGAGACAGGCAAACCACAAAGTCCGGGTGAAAATAATTTTGGTGTTCGCCCCGCACCAGACGCACGGCGTAAGGCTTGCGATCCGGGTTGCGATGCCACCACTCCACGAAGTCTGCCCGATCCAGCGCCTTGGCGAATTCACGCTCCTCTCCGTTCAGTTTGAGCAAGCTGTCGTATTTGCCGATGCTCAAATCGCCGCTGACAAACAGCATCTTGCGATCAGCCAGCCACCCTCGCTCATCCACCGTCAGTAATGTTTCGATTCTCGCCAGATCGTCTTCCGAAGGCGGCATCACTCCGTAGATATTCTTGCGCGAAGCAGCCAAGCTCAGCGCCGACGGAAACACCATCAAATCCGGCAGCGGGGCCGCATCTTCCAACGTGGTAAATTCAGCGACGATGCTTTGCATTAGTTCTGCAATGTTTTGTGCTTCTCGGCGAACCACCCAATGCGCGGCATCGCGCGCATGTCGTTTCAACTCAGACTCTGATGGTCGCGCTTCTTCATCAAGCTGCTCAAACTCTTCCGCGATCAAGCCATATAAACGGCTCGCCAGCACATCAACGATGATGCGCACATCCTCATCCTCCACCTGTGGCAGGTTGCGCAGGATGCCGATTGCTTCACGCGCCAGTGCGCCGCGGTCGGTAATCATCAGCACCTCTTCCTCATGGCGCGCGCCCAGAGTCAATTCGGTATGCACCTCTTTTTCCCTGAGCCGATTCAACGCTGCGCGCACTGCATTCCGTTTCAGTTCATCTGGTATCGGCAAGCGCGTTGCCACCGCTTCCGAAACCCTACTCATATCCTGCATCTGCGGACGCTGCTCACGCTTGAGCGCGCGCGGCAAATTACGGACATTTGTATGGAGAGGGTATGCGCGTATGCCTTTCCCTTTTAGCAATTCCAGGAAGTCAGCTTCAGAACGTGGCGTCTCGGGTTTGCTCAGACTCGCCGCAGCCGCAGATGTGCCAAGCGCTGCATCGAGATCGAATAATACTTCGTCCAGCTTATAGCCATCATCGGTCTCGCTGGGCGTGTTTCCAAACAGCAACTGTTGCGGCCCGACGGTTGTAGGGGCAAGAGGTGCTTGCGCAGGTATATCGGTTGCCGTTTCCTCCGGCAAAGGCAAGTCATACATCAAAGGGCTTTGGGGCGTTTCGCGGTTGGTCAGCACTACCGCACCGGATTCCGTCCTGCGCACCAGCAGTTTTTCGGTCTGGCCTTCTAGCTGGCTTTTCACCGCACTGCTGGCTTGCACTGCCGCTTCATAGCCGCGTTGAGCTTCCGCATTCGCCAGATACACATAAGCCGTATCCAAGTCTGGCGGAATAACCATTGGCTTGGGGTATGCCTCGCGGATCGGGCGCGACACGCGCATCACCCGCCCGATGAACTGCATCGCGAAATCTGCATCGTTTACCGATTTGGTCGAGGCCAGCACAAACGCGCGCGGCGCGTCGAACCCCGTGCCCGCCGACTGCTTGAAGATCAGCACTTCTTTGCTGCTGTCGTTCGCTATCGCCGCCATCAACACAGGATCGGGATCATCCGAAGAATGCTTGCCGATGACTGCTGGATGCACCCCGCATAGCTTGATCAAATCCTGCTCGGCCTCTTCCACCGTCTTGTCGCCGTTCGCCACTTGTACCAGCAGCAGCGGCGTCAACGGTACACCTGCCACCTGCAACTGCTTCTTGATACGCTGCGAACGTTTCCATGCCTGGCGCAACACCGTACGCTTCAAGTCCGCCACCGTCTGCACGCTCTGGCGCAAGTCGTACACCACCGCCTCGATATAACGTTTGTTAAGACGTGCGCTTACCACTTCATCGCGGCTGGCCGCAAAATTCTCGAAGGCACTCTTGCCCGCCTGCTGCAAAAACTCCAGCAGCCGCTCATCCTTGGGTGTTGCCGTCGCCATAATCAAAAAATTCGCATTCAGCCATTGCGCGAATTTGCCAAATTCGGTGGTCTTGTCCAAGCCGATGTGCGCTTCGTCCACCACCAGCCCGATGGACAAACCCCGCGCTTTTGCCCGCGCGACAAACTCCGCCAGTGTGCGCGTATCGTCATCGGCATTCGAGTTATAGCCCGTCTTGCGGTCGGTTGCTTTTGCCACACCTTGCGCAGTGGAGAGCAACACCATGCCGGAACGTGCTTCCTGATTGCGTCCGCGCGATAACATCACCGGTATCAACCCGGCGCAATTCGCCGCCAGCGCATCTTCGGTCTGTTGCACCAGATTCACGAATGGCACGAACCACAGCCACAGCGTCGGTCTTGCCGCACTCACCGACTCCAGCACGCGCGAAATGACAAAGGTCTTGCCAGAACCCGTCGGCGCGCGCAGCAGGCACGGTGGCGCGGAGTCGCGCAGCAGCGCGCGCGTCATGCCCGACACGAGCGCAGTCTGGAACGCCTCCGGCTCGATGGACGCCGACTGCGCGGCGATGATGTCGCGGGCGCTCACGACGTACTCCCCGGTTGCCCACCCGCTTGGCCGCTCATCAACGCATCCATCAGGCTATAACAATTCGCCTCCACGCCGCGCGCGGCCAGTTGCTCGCTCAAGGTTTGCGGGCGGGTGGAATATATCGCCAGTCTGGCAGCTCCGTGCTGTTGCGGCCAGGCCGCCAGTGTTTCTATCGTGTCGTGGGTCACCTCGTTGCACACCAGCAACTCGCAGTCCTCCACGCGCCCGAGGCGCTGTACTGCACCATCCGACGCAGAACACACCACACCCAAACGTTTCAATGCCAGCAATTGAAAAGCATGCGTCGCATCGACTTCAAAATGCGCATCAGCGGCTTCCACCTTGTCCAGCTGTAGATAGGCAAACTCGCCGCCCTGTTCCGGCGTGTACCCCGCCTTGCCACCGTAGCCGCTGATCACACGACGCATCCTCTCCGCGCACACATCGCGGCACAGATTCTTGTCCGGCTCCTTGGTGTTGGCTTCGGTACTTGAACACAGGATGAAGCGGCGCGACCCGCCATCCTCGGCATTCAATTCAAGCACCGCCTGCCCAGTGGTGCCGGAACCGGCGAAGAAATCGAGCACGATGTCATTGGGTTGGGTAGCTTGGGCGAGCAGGCCTTTGATGAGTGACAGCGGTTTGGCATAGTTGAAAGCACGGTCACCGAAAATATCCGCGACGATGCGAGCACCTTCCTGGTTGGTGCTCGAAACAAAACTGTTTTCCGCTTCGTAATCGCCGTCCTCAAAAGTCGGCACTATCCAGCTCGATAGCGGCTGTGTTTGATTACGCAAATCGGCTTTATATCGTTTGAACTGAGGTCTGCCAAAACCCACTGGACGCCCTACCCAATACTCCAAATCAGGTAAGTCTTTCCTCAACAGTTGTGACTTCCCACCCTTTGGGACATCTCCCTTATCTATAGCATCCAAGAGTGCTTCCATCGTTGGCCATGTTTCAATACGGGGATTAGCCGGAAATATTATTTGACCTAATTCGATGTATTCTTCCATCGACTTTGCTTGCAGTTGTTGTCCATCTTTAACGCGGCTCTTTGTTGCAAAGCGCCATACGCTTTCTGGGCTGCACGGATATGTAATGCCTGTCTTTGGATCGGTTAAGGGGTAATAAAGATTGGGGCGCTCTTTAAAGGAAAAACCCAAAGTAATATCGCCCATGCGCCAATCACCGCGCGGATCATTGTCTGCGTTGCCATACATTTCGTAATTTTTTTCAAACCCATTGAAGCTGAATCCTTCATTGCCATACACCAGCACGTGCTCGTGATCGACTGAAAGAAAACACTGCTGGTCAGCATTCGAGCCTTGCCGGGTGCGCCAGGTGATCGTGCCCAGTCGCATCCCCGGAAATACCTCATCCATCAACATCTCTAGCCGCGCGCGGTTTTCGTCGTTGATCGACACCAGAATCACGCCTTCCGGCGTGAGCAGGTCGCGGGCGAGCGTGAGGCGACGGTACAAAAATTCCAGCCACTGCGAATGCCGCCAGCGGTCATTCGCGCCCACGTAATGGTCGTTATAGACCCAGTCCTTGTTGCCGGTGTTGTACGGAGGGTCTATGTAGATGACGCTGATTTTTCCGGCGTGGGTGGCGCGCAACAGGCGCAAAGAATCGTAGTTGTCGCCCTCGATGATGAGGTTGCGGTGCGCATGAGCCTCGCTCATGCTTTCAGGCCGGCAGCTCCACTTTTCCACCAGCCTAGGCAGCACTAGATCGGCATTCAGCGCCGCATCGCGCTCGATGGCATTCGCTTCCCAGTACAACCCCAGCTTTTGCTTGGTGAGATGCTCCACCAGCAGGCGGCGCAGTTGCTGCTCGTTCAAGTGCTCGAGTTGGGAAAGCAGGTTAGCGGCGCGTGTTGTGTCTGTCATGTTTGTGCGTTGGTTTTCAAGGAGTAGCTTATTTTTTTGTTGTGCCTGCCAGACAATTATTCAGCGACGAATCCTAACAGATTTTGTGGTTTTACTGAGTCAGCATGTGCGCGTGGTCTACCAAAGTGGCATTGTCGCAAATCACGGGCTCCGACCCCAAGGTCTCTCCTACTGAGAGACGCGACGTGTTCGGCGTTTCCTTGGCAACATCGAACCACGGTTTTCGGTTTGCGGTATCCTATCCGGGCAAGAAACTTGGCAACTTCAGCATAGCGCTCGGCGTTTCACCTTGGGCAATCGTGCAATGACACGGTGGCCTCTTGCGATTTTTGCGGAAACACTGATTAAGTCCTCCATACATGGTTCGACAAGCTCACCACGAACGGAGGACTTAATCAGCGTTTCACTGTCTTTGGGTTTGGGCTTTGGGTTTTTGGTCATGCATCTATGAATAGTGACAGCGCAACAATCGATCCGCCGGTTCAACGCGATGCGTCTGTCATTGCGGTGATCGGCCTGACGCATGGAACATCGCATTTCTTCCATCTGTTGTTTCCCCCGCTGTTTCCGTGGCTGATGCCGGCTTTCGGTCTCGATTTCTCGGGGATCGGTCTTACTGTGACGGTCTTTTTTGTGGTCTCCGGTATCGGACAGGCGCTGGTGGGATTTGCCGTGGATCGATTCGGGCCCCTGCGGGTGCTGTTGTTCGGCATGAGCTGTTTCTTGTTCGCCGGTCTGTGGCTGGGGTTGTTTGCGCATACACTGGCCGATCTTCTTGCGGTTGCCGCGCTGGCGGGGCTGGGCAATAGCGTGTTGCATCCGGCCGATTACACCGTGCTGAATCACAAGGTCGCGGAAGCCCACTTGGGTCATGCGTTCTCGGTCCACGGGATCTCGGGCAATCTCGGATGGGCGCTGGCGCCTGTTTTCCTGACCGGCATTGCGACACTGGCGGGGTGGCAGATGGCGGCGGTTGCTGCCGGGTTGATGGCGCTCCCTGCGCTGGTGGCACTCTGGCTGTTTCGCCACCAGCTCGACATAACGCCCACTGTCGCCATTGCGGGTGCGCCGGTGCATGGCACGTTCGCGTTTCTGGGTGTCGGCGCGGTCTGGCTGTGTTTTGGCTTCTTCTTGATGACATCTGCGGCATTCGGCACCTTGCAGAATTTTGGCACGCCGATTTTGCAGCAACTTTACGGCTTGTCCCTGGGTACCTCGGCCAGCGCAATTTCCGTCTTTCTGCTGGCAGCCGCTTTTGGCATTTTGGTTGGCGGATTCGTCGCCAAGCGCCACCAGCAGGATCGCATCATCGCGGTCTCGCTTGCAGTGGCGGTGGTATTTGCGCTGGTGCTTGCCCAGGTGATCATTCCGGCATGGGCGGTGTTGCCCGCCATGGCCGGTATCGGCTTCTTCACAGGCATTGCCGGGCCGTCGCGTGATTTGCTGGTGCGTCGCGCCGCGACCGCTCGATTCGGCAAGGCTGCCTACGGGCGTATTTACGGCTTCGTTTATTCCGGACTGGATAGCGGGCTGGCGATCTCGCCGCTGGTGTTTGGTCATTACATGGACGCGCAACAGTTCGCTGCGGTACTGGTCGGCGTTGCCCTCTTTCAAGCGTTCGCTGTGCTGACCGCGTTGGGCGTCGGGCGATCCGCGCCGATGGCAAAGTGATGCTGTTTACTGCACTGTTGATGATCGCATCCCATCGACATACGTCGCGTGGGGTAACTTCCGGGGAATCACGGGGTCAGGTGCTTTATTCGTAGCACACTCACAATCATCACTCGGATAGTTTTTTCCTTATCCAACTTGGATTGCGGCGACAATCGAGAACGGCGAATACGATGGCCTCATCGTCCGCGACACGGTAATAAACAGCGAATGGAAATCGTTTGGAGAGGAGCCGATGATAGCCGAGCACTACGCGGTGCATCCCGGCAAAATAAGCCAGTGAGTCAATATCGGAATAGAGTGTATCCAGGAAATAAGTGCCGAGGCCGTCGGCTTGTGATTCGTAGAACCGGTGGCCTTCTTCGAGATCGCTCTCTGCGGCGCTGAGGATTTTTATCCTCATGAGACGTTTTTCTTGATTCTTTCTTTGGCTTCTTCCCAGTTTGAAACGGTTATCTTGCCTGCATCCAGGGCAGCTTCGCGATCATTAAGAACAGCTTCGTGCCAAGCCGGGGATTCAAGATTCTTTTCGTTGCCGACCATGTCGGCCCAAAGCATCTCCATTAAATCCAGCTTCTGGGTGAATGAAAGTTGTGCAATGGGAACGTCGATTCTGTTCATCATATTTCCTTTCGTATGGCTAAGATGCCAACTCAGACGAGATTATTATAGCCTGTAGGAACAATCGGGGGCAGACCAGAGGGAACCCAGCAGCGGGTGTCGGAGCAGGCGTTCGACCGAATGCTCGAATTCGTTCAGAAACGCCTGAGACAAGATATTCCCAGCCTACCTCTGGTAGTAAGCCGCCGCATCATCGAGGTCTTGCGACGCTTCGGGATGCAGCGAGTAGTTCATGCGTATTTGGCGCGGATTTTTGCGAGCGCCTCGGGCCCTGAAATCATTTGTGCCTCGCCGGATTCGATCTGCGCATGCCTGCGTTCGACTTCTTCCGCCCACGCGTCTTCGACCTCTGTTTCAACGTCAAGACTGGCGATGAGCGCCTGCACCAGTAGCGCCCGTTCGGCAGCCGGGAGTTGCAGCACTTCCGCCTCTAAAATTTCTACTTGGGTAGCCATGGTTCCTCCTTGAATTGCCGGGTTATGCATGATTCAACCTTGATTCGATATATTCTAGACCGCTCTGGATAAGTTAGCCAAGTATTAATAATCGGGGAGACCGCTTCCCTAAGGTATCGGACCGTGGAGAAATAGGGTGCGTTGTAGCGCTACTGTGCTACAGTACGCGTGTATCTTTAACCCTTGGAGACAGCCATGTCCACAACTACCATACGCTTGCCGGAAGACCTGAAAGCTCGCGTTGCAGCGGCGGCGAAACGTGCCGGCACGAGTACGCACGCTTTCATTCTTGAGGCCATTGCGGAAAAAACGGCGCAGGAGGGGCAGCGTGCCGATTTTGATGCGGTGGCCGAGGAGCGCTATGCCCGTATCGCTTCCTCCGGGAAGACGGTTCCGTGGCAGGAAATGCGCGGTTATCTGGAAGAGCGACTCGCCGGTAAAAAGGTAAAGCGCCAGGTCGCTCGCAAGCTGGCGCGCTGACTATGTCGCGTATCGAATTGGCCCCTGAGGTGGGGGATGATTTTGATCGCATCCTCGATCACCTGGCCCAATATCAGGTTGAGAATCCGGCGTTGCGCATCAGGGAGTTCATCGAGGCGCTCAACGTGCTGGAGCACAATCCCATGATTGGTCGCCCCGCGAATAACGACATGCGAGAACTGGTGATCGGGCGCAGTTCGCACGGCTATGTGGCTTTGTACCGTTACATTGCTGAAATCGACACTGTTTTTGTCCTTGCTGTGCGCAGCCAACAGGAAGCGGGCTATGCGGGGCTTTGAAATAGAAATCGCAGTTTGAATTTGTACGCCTGACACTCACTGTTCTAAAGTACTTCAAGGAGATACAAAATGATCAAAGCTTATGCTGCATTCGAGCCCAAAGGCGAACTCAAACCTTTCGAGTACGACCCCGGCGAATTGAAACCGCTGGAGGTGGAGATCGACGTTCACTATTGCGGCATTTGCCATAGCGATCTGAGCGTGATCGACAGCGAATGGGGAAAAAGCGCATACCCGGTCGTGGCCGGTCACGAAGTGGTGGGCAAGATCAGCCAGGTCGGCAGCCATGTCAGGGATCTCACGGTTGGCCAGATCGTCGGCCTGGGTTGGCACGCGGGCTATTGCAACAAGTGTTCGCTTTGTCACGCGGGTGACAACAACCTGTGCGCCAACGCACAGGCCACTATCATCGGCCATTACGGCGGCTTTGCGGACAAGGTGCGCGCCGCTTCAAACAGCGTGGTGCCCATCCCTGATGGTATCGATCTTGAATCGGCCGGCCCGCTGTTCTGCGGCGGGAGTACCGTGTTCAATCCCTTGCTGCAATTCGACATCAAACCTACGGACAAAGTGGCGGTGATCGGCATCGGTGGCCTGGGGCACATGGCGCTGAAATTCCTCAATGCATGGGGCTGCGAAGTGACGGCTTTCACCTCGACGGCAAGCAAGAAAAAAGAAGCGCTCAGTCTGGGTGCGCACCATACGCTGAACTCCCGCGACGAGAACGAGATCAACAGCGCGGCAGGCCGATTCGACTACATCCTTTCCACGGTGAACGTGAAGCTGGATTGGAACCTTTACCTCGACACACTGAGCCCGCGCGGAAGATTGCACTTCGTCGGCGCGACGCTGGCGCCGCTGGACATCGGCGTGTTCTCACTCATCGGCGCTCAACGTTCCGTGTCCGGCTCGCCGGTGGGCAGCCCCGCCACGGTCGCGAAGATGCTGGATTTCGCCAACCTGCACCAGATCAAGCCGGAGATCGAAAAATTCAAGTTTACGGACATCAATAAGGCGATCGACAGACTGAGGAGCGGCGCGGCACACTATCGCGTTGTGCTGTGTCGATAATGATGACTTAGGGGCGCAACAATTTAAAGGAGCTGCTCCCCCTTAAAGTTTGAATGTTTGATAAAAACGGATAAAAATAAACATGAGTAATGTTAAAGATAATATGAATTTCGGATATATTGATAACGCAATTCTGATGTTAAATACATACGCAAAGGAAGATAGTTTAAAACCTTTGATATCGATATTAGAAGCGTTAAAACTAGACCTGTGCAACGAATCACTTTTAGCAGAACTTGCCAATACATGGAGAAATCTTGGTGTGTATCAAGGTACGGTTTTAACCTATGTGCCCTATTTTTATACTTTGATATCTGATGATATTTTTGGAGATAATTTAAAGAAACAAAATGGGCTCCGTCCCTGAGGTCTGGTCCTGAGATCTGCGGACAGGGTGCCTACGGGCGAATTTACGGCTTCGTTTATTCCGGACTATGTGCAAGTCAACCAGTCGGGGGGTGAGCATGAAGAAGATATTTGTGACATGGATGGCAGTGCTGGGTTTGTTCGCGATCCCGTCATTGATGGGCACGATGGGATTGACGGGCACAACGGCTTTAGCTGCAGAGAAGGCCGAATTCCGCGGTGCAGGCGTATACAGTATTCCCGATTGGTTCAAACAAGGCTTCCTGGACATGCCCGATGATGTCGCAGAGGCATCTCGCAACGGCAAACGGCTGTTACTCTATTTTGGGCAGGATGGCTGTCCGTACTGCGCCGAACTGTTCAATACCAATTTCAGCCAGCAACACATCGTGGATTACACGCGCAAGCATTTTGATGCTGTCGATTTGAATATCTGGGGTGATCGGGAGGTGACCGATCTTTCCGGAAACAAGCTGACGGAAAAAGAACTCGCTGCGAAACTCCAGGTCTGGTTCACGCCCAGCATATTGCTGATAGATGAAAAGGGCGAAACCGTGTTGCGCATCAACGGTTATTACCCGCCTCACCAGTTCCTTGCGGCACTGAAATACGCGGGGGAAAAACAGGAAGGGTCACTGACCTTCCCGGAATACTACGCCAAGCTTGCCCCGCCACCCTCGAAGGGCGTGCTTCAATCAGAACCTTTTTTTTCCAAACCGCCCTACAACCTGAAAAAGCTCGCCGCAGGCAAACCAATGGGCAAACCACTGGGCAAACCGCTGGCCGTATTCTTTGAGCAGAAGGATTGTGCGGGTTGCGACCTGATGCACAGCAAGGTTCTGCAAGACCCGGAGACGCTGAAGCTGATCGGGCAATACAACGTGATCCAGCTAGATCGCTGGGATAGAACGCCGGTGACCACACCGGATGGAAGAAAATCCACGGCGCGAGATTGGGCGAACGAACTCAAGATCGCCTACGTGCCAACTGTGGTTTTGTTTGATGCCGGCAAGGAAGAGATCCGAATCGAAGCTTTTATGAAAAGCTTTCATTTCCAGTCAGTACTGGAATATGTCTCCTCGGGCGCTTACAAGAAGCAAACCAGTCTGCAGCATTACATCCGCGAGCGGGCTGATGCCATCCGCGAACGCGGTGTGGTCGTGGATATCTGGAAATGACCGGTACAAAACGGTTGATGAATATGAGCAAACCTTAGTGGGATTTAAAGGGATCAGGTCCGCATTGATTTTCACATTACCTGAGGTCCGCAATGTGCCAGAAGCAGCAGTTCAACTTGATCTTCCATTTGATTCACGGCAGGATGCACCGATGATACTTTTTCTACAGCTTCGTTGGGCATCGAAATGTTATGCAAGCCCTCCACACTCGCGGCCCCTAGGGAACCTAGTTAACGATGTCTGACTTTCGCCCTGTCAATCCTGATGACAGGCTCATTTATGAGCTGATGCCACTTCTCATTGGGATTGGCCCAGACGAAGACCTGCATTGCTACGGCTCATGTTTCATGGCTTGGCCGCACATGGCGATAACAGCGAAGCACGTTGCCGAACAACTATTGAAGCAAGACTCGGAGATTGCAGCTGGGCGGGAAGCCAAATACGAATATTGGGTAGCCCAAGTCAAATGGGAAGGTGATGAACACAGCTACGTGGTCTGGACAATCGATTCGATAGCCCTGTCAGCGCATTCCGATATCGCGATAATCTGGTTGAGAGCACTTGATGAAAATGCCGGTCGTTACAAGGAGTGGAAGGTAGTCCCTATGACGTTTGATCCCCCACCTGTCGGTGCAACTGTAAGAGCTTTCGGTCTTCACAATGTCCGCTTTGACGGCTCCCGCGTTAACTCCGATGGAAAATTTGAGCATGTAGAGTTGAACTTTGATCGCTCAGTATCCACCGGAGTCGTCCGGCAGCATTATTGGGGCGGCAGAGATAAGGGCATGTACAACTTTCCGTGTTTTGAGGTCGATGCGAAGTTCGAGTTTGGAATGAGCGGTGGCCTTGTGATCAGTGACGACAGTCGCGTTTGCGGAATCGTTTGTGGCAGTTTGCCTGCCATGTCGCAAAATGAGCCCCATGTTTCCTATGTCACGATGCTGTGGCCAATGATGGCAATTCCGGTGGACGCTCGGCTCATCCCTGAGAGTGATGATGCTGGCCGCTACCATCTACAGCACTGGCGCTTCCTTGAGTTGCAGGCTCGTCTCCACAGATTCAGGTGGCGGACTGGCATTGAGCCGCGACAACACATTGAGGACGTGTTCTGCATTGAGCGCTCCGGTTTCGATCACCAGTTCCACGGCCACCAAGACTGCGCCGAGTCCGGCAGATGGCACGGTCGCCAGCACTTGCGCCATGATCCTGTCACCACCCGTGTGTCGCATCAGACCCTGCCTCAACTGCTTGAGGGGTATCGGCATGTCGGCAAAGGGAGCGCCGTTCCTGAGTGCTCCCGGCTTGCGTTCCACCAACGGGATGTAGTGCTGCCAGTCGTAGCAGATATGATCCCGTTCGGTCAGGCGATCGTGGCGGGCGACCACGGCGTCTCCTGATACCACGCAGATATGCGTCGGATAGAGCCGCGTGCTGACCATCTGGCCGACCAGCTCACACGGCACTGAGTAACGGTTGCGATGTACGGTGACCAGGCACGTACTGGATACCCGAGATAGCTTCTCCACATAACCGTCAAACAGGGCGGGCACGGGCATCATCTCGGCACGCTCCTGTTCCAGCATCTCTGCTACGTTGAATCCCTTGTATTCGGGATGGCGTAACTCACTCCAGAGACATCGACAGCGCTCGCCCAGCCACACATTGAGTTCGGTGAACGAGCCAAAGCGTTGGTTCTGCGCATCCAGCCAGATACGCCGACGACTATCCTGGACGTTCTTTTCTACAACACCTTTCTCCCAGCCCGAGGCCACGTTGCAGAAGTCGGCGTCAAACAGGTAGTGTGCGCACATCACGGCAAAGCGCGCATTGACGACTCGGCCTTTCCCCTTGTTGACCTTATCGACAGCCGTCTTCATGTTGTCGTAGATGCCGCGCCGGGGTATGCCGCCCAGGGCTGTGAAGGAGCGGGTATGGGCATCGAACAACATTTCGTGCCCTTGGCTCGGATAAGCGACCAGCCAGAAGGCGCGGCTGGCACACAGCTTGAGGTGCGACACCTGGATGCGCCGGTAGATACCGCCGATCACCAAACCTTCTTCGCTCCAGTCGAACTGGAACGCCTCGCCCAGTGCAAACTTCAGCGGGACGAAGGCACGCGGAGTCTTGCTTTCTCGACCCCGCCAGTCGCGGATGAAATCAGTGACGCGACTATAGCCACCCACATATCCATCCAGTTTGATTTGTGCAAACAGGTCCTTGGCAGTACGCCGGTTTTGCTTGGTACGGTGTGCATCGACCTTGAGGGCTTGTTCCAGCAGTTCATGAAATGCGGTCAGTTTGCCAGGCTCTTCTCTCCTGCGGTACGTGGGCGGTGCCGTCTCCTTTGCGTCTCTAAGCCATTTGCGTATCGTGTTGCGCGATAACCCCGTGCGCTTCGTTATTTCATGCAGCGACAGTTTGTCGCGAAAATACATCCGTCGAATCTTTCCAAACATTTCCATAGTGATCACCTTTTATCTCCTGCCTAAAAATTAGGCAGGGCAAGTAGAACACCTGGGTCAATTTTGGATCGGCATAACGCCTATAGGTGGGTCAGTTTTCGGTCGGCCTCAACACTCCCTATTTCTTCATAGTTGTAAAGTGGTGGCTTGGAAGGCGGAAGGTAGCTCCTTCACAAATTAGCGCAAGATGTTGGTAGTTGTTATCGCTTCATATCCCGGTAAAAATTCTCATGTGTGCCTAGCGCAATCAGCAACAATTCCTCGGGGGCAACGCTATACGACAAAAGAATTTCTTGCTTGTTGATTTTGAATTTATAAACACTCACGCCCAACAAATCACCTTTTTTTGCCTCCCCGATGGTTGGCTTGGCCAGTATTTCGCGCACCGCCTCATCAACCGCCTTTTTATCCTTGTCATGTAGTTTTTTTACTACCTTGGCAAAGGTTGGGGTGGTTATTATTTTCAAAGCCATCACACACCAAACTTGTAATCAGAAGTCTGTCCGGCTTTTGCCTCTTCAATACCCAGCAGCGTATCCTGGATGAACTGCAAGGGTAACTCTGGATTGTCCTCGACAACCTTACCTAGCCGCGCCCAGTATTCAATTTGCTTTGGAATTGAACGATGCATGGCAGCGGCGTGGGGCTTCGCCAGATCAATCAACTCATCAGATAATTTCAGTGCAACGGACATGGTTTTCTCCTCAATGAATTAAGGATGCATGATACATATAAAGGCAACCTTTTACAACCATAGCAGGGGGGCAGTTATTGATCCGGCCAGTTGAAGTTTGAAGTTTTCATGCGGCATATTTCACGCGAGAATCCTGAAAGTATTTTTTGACACGCTCCGGTGATTTCTCCAATGTCAGCATGTGCTCGGTTGTTGCGGCTTTCAGCTTGGCCTTG
>JBGSKJ010000013.1:0-25551 GCA_041741275.1 Gallionella sp. | reverse complement strand
CGCCCCCTTCTCTGTTCATGCACCTTAATGGGCGCTATTAATCGCACCCCTGCAATAATTATCGACCGAAAGCGACATCAACTCTTGGGCGGAACGTAGCCTTCCGGCAGTTGCGCGCCCTCGCCAAAGAAATATTTCTCCATCAACGCGGCGAGGAATTTGCGCGACGCCGCATCGGCGAGGTTGAGGCGGTTCTCGTTCACCTGCATGGTCTGGAACTTGAGCCAGTCTTGCCAGGCTTCCTTGGAAACGTTCTCAAATATCCGCTGGCCCAGCGCGCCGGGGTAAGGCAGGCGATCCAGCCCCTCGGCCTCGCGCCCCAGTTTTACACAATGCACCATTCTTGCCATGCTTATCTCCGACTGTTTTATTATGGTTTGGAATTATGACATTGAGATGAATATTGTGCGCAGCCATCTCGCGTCTATGCGCGCACAACGATAGGAGTGAAAGATGCCAATAACTCCATTTCAAAGATAAATCACGCCCCTACCGTATTGGACCAGCTCACCAGCCCGGTGTAATAAGTGACCAGCACGATCAGGCCGAAGGCGATGCGGTACCAGGCGAACAGGGTGAAGTCATGGCTGCTGATGTAGCGCAGCAGCCAGCGCACACACAGGAACGCCGAGATGAACGAGGCGATGAAACCCACCGCCCACATGCCCAGATCATCGCTGGAAAGCAGCGCGCGTTCCTTGTACAGCTCGTACAGTGTCGCGCCTATCAATGTGGGCATCGCGAGGAAGAAGGTGAATTCCGTCGCGGCGCGGCGCGACAGGCCGAAGAACAGGCCGCCGATGATGGTCGCCCCGGAACGCGAGGTGCCCGGGATCAGTGCCAGCGCCTGCGCAAAGCCCACCTTCAGCGCATCTTTCCAGCCCAGGTCGTCCACTGATTCAACGCTAATGGTGTGCTTGCGTTTCTCCGCCCACAGAATGAAAAATGCGCCGACGATGGAAGTGACCGCGACCGTGATCGGGTTGAACAGCGCGGCCTTTATGTGCTTGCCGAAGGCGAAGCCGATCAGTGCCAGCGGCAGAAAAGCGATGAATACATTAAAGACAAAACGTTGCGCGGCTTCCTGTTTTTGGATCAGGCCGCTGATCACGGTGCCGAGCTTGGCGCGGTATTCCCACATCACGGCCAGGATCGCCGCCGACTGGATCACGATCTCGAACAGCTTGCCGCGCTCGTCATTGAAATCGAGCAGGCTGCCCACCACGATCAGATGCCCGGTGGAAGAGATCGGCAGGAATTCGGTGAATCCTTCGACGATGCCGAGTATGGCGGCTTTGAGTAACAGCAAGTTGTCCATGAGCTATTGTTTCCGTGCCGCTGAAGCATTGGGTGTTGAAAAATGTATTGTCTGGATCGGGATATTAAACCCCTCCCGGCCCCCCAACCCACCCCAGCCCTCCCTTGTCGGGGAGGGAGAATGGGGAGAGCGTAGCGAGGGGGCAGGGAGGGGGTTTGTTTCCGGCCATGCCCGGCAGCGCACAGCCGGCAAACCGGATCACTTTATTTCTTGGGGTTGTACTTGAAAGACAAGGCTACTCTCGCCCGGTAAGCGGCCACTTTGCCGTCTTCGACCACCATGTCCAGTTTGATCACTTCGGCGACCCTCAGATCACGCAGGGTTTTCGAGGCGGCGCTGACCGCGTTCGCTGCGGCATCCTCCCAGGATTTCTTGCTGGTTCCGACCAACTCGGTGATGCGATAAACGCTGTTTGTTGCCATGATTTTCTCCTTTGGTTATGTTGGACATGAGGTTGCCGGGGTGATGCAGTTTTTTGTTACGCCTTGCTGTAGATCTCTGCGCCTTTCTTTACGAACTCGGCAGATTTTACTTCCATACCCTTTTCCAGCGCTTCCTGTTCGGAAACGCCTTCCTTCGCCGCGAAGTCGCGCACGTCCTGGGAGATCTTCATCGAGCAGAAATGCGGGCCGCACATCGAACAGAAGTGCGCGACCTTGGCGGAATCCTTGGGCAGGGTTTCGTCGTGGAATTCGCGCGCCTTGTCCGGGTCGAGGCCGAGATTGAACTGGTCTTCCCAGCGGAATTCGAAGCGCGCCTTGCTCAAGGCGTTGTCGCGGATCTGCGCGCCGGGATGGCCCTTGGCCAGGTCGGCGGCGTGCGCGGCGATCTTGTAGGTGATGATGCCTTCCTTCACGTCGTCCTTGTCGGGCAGGCCGAGGTGTTCCTTGGGCGTGACATAGCAAAGCATCGCGGTGCCGAACCAGCCTATCATCGCCGCGCCGATCGCCGAGGTGATGTGGTCGTAGCCGGGCGCGATGTCCATCGTCAGCGGGCCAAGCGTGTAGAACGGCGCCTCGTGGCACCACTTCAATTGCAGGTCCATGTTCTCCTTGATCAGGTGCATCGGCACATGGCCGGGTCCCTCGATCATCACCTGTACGTCATGCTTCCACGCGACCTGTGTCAGCTCGCCCAGTGTCTTGAGTTCGCCGAGTTGTGCCTCGTCGTTGGCATCGTAGATCGAGCCGGGACGCAAACCGTCACCGAGCGAGAAGCTCACGTCGTAGGCCTTCATGATCGCGCAGATGTCCTCGAAGTGGGTATAGAGGAAACTCTCCTTGTGATGCGCAAGGCACCACTTCGCCATAATCGAACCACCGCGAGAAACGATCCCGGTCATGCGCTTTGCGGTCATCGGCACGTAGCGCAACAGCACGCCGGCGTGGATCGTGAAATAGTCCACGCCCTGTTCGGCCTGCTCGATCAGCGTATCCCTGAAGATCTCCCAGGTCAGGTCTTCGGCCTTGCCGTTCACCTTTTCCAGCGCCTGATAGATCGGCACGGTGCCGATCGGCACCGGCGAGTTGCGGATGATCCATTCGCGCGTCTCGTGGATGTGCTTGCCGGTGGACAGGTCCATCACCGTGTCGCCGCCCCAGCGGATCGCCCAGGTCATCTTCTCCACTTCTTCCTGGATGCTCGAACCCAGCGCGGAGTTGCCGATGTTGGCGTTGATCTTCACCAGGAAATTGCGCCCGATGATCATCGGTTCTGCTTCCGGATGGTTGATGTTGAGCGGGATGATGGCACGCCCTGCCGCGACTTCATCGCGCACGAATTCCGGCGTGATCTTCTTTGGCATGTGTGCGCCGAAGTTCTCGCCGGGATGCTGCTTGAGCAACATCCCGGAGAGCCCATCGTACTTCTGGTTCTCCCTGATCGCGATGTACTCCATCTCCGGCGTGATGATGCCGGCACGGGCATAGTGCATCTGCGTGACGTTGCTGCCGGCCTTGGCGCGGCGCGGCGCGCGCTTCAGGTCGAAGCGCATTTCCGCAAGCTCGGGATCGGTCAGGCGTTGTTGTCCATATTCGGAACTGAGCTTGCCCAGTACCTCGGTATCGCCGCGCTCGGCGATCCAGCCCTCGCGCAGCGCGGCCAGGCCGGAACGGATGTCGATCTTCACCGCCGGGTCGGTATAGGGACCGGAACAGTCATACACATGAATAGGCGGATTTTTTTCCGCGCCCATGCCGTCCGGCGTGTCGGCCTGCGAGATCTCGCGCATCGGCACCCGGATGTCGGGGCGCGAACCCTCGACATAGATCTTGCGTGAATTCGGCAACGGCTTGATCGCCGCTGCATCGACGTGGGCGGACTCGGCAAGGAACTTGGTATCAAGGAAGGGAGTGTTCATGTGATGCTCCTAATGATGGGGAGGCATCTTGCGGATGCTTCCCTTTGCGGCATTATCCGCACAGGTTCAAAGGGTGTGTCTCACTTCGCTGCACAACATGCGGACGAAGACCCCTAGCGAGTTGCGCAAGGTACTGGAAACAGAGGGCCATGGCAAGTTTGAATTGCCGGACAATGTCCTGACATCCAGTACGTCTTATTGCATACAATGCCAGCCTGCCCCGTTCGGGATAAACCTAAAAATGCAGCTCAGTATTGTAGGAGCGATTTTTTCCTAAGGAGAGCATCATGAGCGGACTGTTTTACAGCTAAAGATGCGCCACTCGCTTGCAAATACCGTCACACCCCGCGAAGTCTGGTCCTGGGCCATGTATGACTTCGCCAACTCCGGCTACACCACGGTGGTCATCACCGCCATCTTCAATGCGTATTTCGTCTCGGTGGTGGCGGGCAACCAGCCGTGGGCGACCTTTGCCTGGACGGCAGCGCTGGCGCTCTCTTATGCCGCGATCATGATCACCGCACCTGTCATCGGTGCGTATGCGGACGCGTATGCCACCAAGAAAAAACTGCTGGCGCTGACCACTGTCGGCTGCGTGACGTTCACCGCGCTGCTTGCGTTCTCCGGGCCGGGCAGCCTGTGGCTGACCATTCCGCTGATCGTGCTGTCCAATTTCTTTTACGGCAGCGGCGAAAATCTGGTGGCGGCATTCCTGCCGGAACTGGCGCGCGGACGCTCGCTCGGCAAGGTATCCGGCTGGGGATGGAGCCTGGGATATGTCGGCGGCCTGGTCAGCCTGGGCGCTAGCCTGGCTTATATCACCTGGGCGCAAGGACAGGGCCGGCAGGCTGCGGAGTTCGTGCCGGTAACCATGCTGATCACCGCCGCGCTGTTCGCGCTTTCCAGCCTGCCTACCTTCCTGTTCCTGAAGGAACGCGCCGTGCCGCAGCCGCATTTACAGGGACTCAACCTGGTGCAGGAATCCTTCGCCCGGCTCCGGCAGACTATCGAACACGCAAAAGATTACCGCGACCTGCGGCGCTTTTTCATCTGTACGGTGTTTTACCAGGCGGGCATCCAGACAGTGATCACGCTTGCGGCCATCTACGCGCAGCTGGCGATGCACTTCACCACGCAGCAAACCATCATGATGATATTCGTGGTCAACATCACCGCCGCCATCGGTGCTTTTCTGTTCGGCCATGTGCAAGACCGCATCGGCCACATCCCCACCATCGCATTGACCCTGGCCGGCTGGATCGTCATGGTCGTCCTGGCATGGGCCGCGCAAGGTCCCGATATGTTCTGGGTCGCGGCAAATCTCGCGGGCCTCTGCATGGGCGCCAGCCAATCCGCCGGGCGCGCGCTGGTCGGGCTGTTGAGTCCGGCCGCGCGGCGTGCCGAGTTTTTCGGACTATGGGGACTGTCGGTCAAGCTTTCGTCGATTTTGGGGCCGCTGACTTACGGCCTGGTCAGTTGGGTATCGCAGGGCGACCACCGCCTGGCGATATTGATCACAGGCAATTATTTTCTCGTCGGGTTGGCGATTCTGGCGGGAGTGAACGTCAGGCGCGGGAGACGTGCGGCACTGCGGTCAACGTTCTAGTCTCTTGCCGGCCAAATGATTTGGCTCCAATTTGATTCCGGCTCGTCCGGCTTAGGAGTATCCTGCGCCCGGACGGGATGTTGAGCGGGCAGGGGGGTGTTGCTATACTGCCAGCGAAGGTCTTATCAAATTAATGCAGCGATTCAGGAGAAGGAGATGCGGAACATGGAACAAGCACGCTTCAACATGATAGAACAACAGATACGCCCGTGCGAAGTGCTGGAAGGCCGCATCCTGGAACTGCTCAAGCATGTGCACCGCGAACAGTTCGTGCCCAGGGGCATGCGGGAAATGGCTTTCATGGACATGGAGATCCCGCTCGGCTACGGGGCATCCATGTGGAAGCCCAAGCTGGAAGCGCGCACCGTGCAGGAATTGCATCTCACCCGCACCGACCGGGTGCTGGAAGTGGGCACCGGCAGTGGCTACCTGACCGCGCTGCTGTCCGCGCTGGCGGAACACGTCACCTCGGTCGAGATCGTGCCGCAGTTGAGCGCCGCAGCGAAACAGAATCTGTCCGCCACGCACCACGACAACATCACCCTTGAGACCGGCGACGCTTCGCACGGCTGGGGCACCGGCGCGAGTTACGATGTCATCGTGCTGACCGGATCGACGCCGGTGTTGCCGGCAGCGTTCCAGAACAGCCTGAAAGTCGGCGGGCGCCTGTTCGCGATCGTCGGTGATGCGCCGGCGATGGAAGCCAGGCTGATCACCCGCGTCGCGCCCGACACCTGTGAGACCGTCAACATCATGGAAACCAGTGTCGCGCCGCTGCAGAATGCCCAACAACCCAAGCGCTTCGTGTTCTGATCGGCACCGGGATTGCGCAACCGGGCAGTAATCTGTAGTATTAGCAAAATCTAATATACGAGTTGCGCAAAATCCAATGAAAATAAATCCATCAAGACTGCTTCTGGTGACCCTGCTCGGCGCAAGCGGCTGGGCGCAGGCTGCCGATCTAATGGAGACTTTCCGCGCCGCACAGGCCAACGACCCGGTGTTTTCCGCCGCACGCGCCGCACGGCAAGCCGGCATTGAAAAGTTGCCGCAGGGCCGTTCCACCCTGATGCCTTCGGTCAATCTCAGCGCGAACAGCACGTTCAACGACCAAACCACGCTGTATCAGGCGGGATCGCCCTTTGCGGGCGCGAGCGGCAATCGCCGCTACAACAGCAACGGCTACGGCGTGAACCTGGTGCAACCGCTGTTCCGCCAGCAAAACTGGCTGGCCTATACCGAATCCGAATTGCAGGCGATGCAAGCCGAGGCGCAATTCAGGATCGCTGAACAGGATCTGGTGCTGCGTGTCGCGCAAGCCTACTTCGACGTGCTGATCGCGCAGGACAGCGTGCAACTGGCCGGTGCGCAAAAGACCGCCATTTCCGAACAACTGGAACAAGCCAAGCGCAATTTTGAAGTGGGCAGCGCCACGATCACCGATACCCTTGAGGCGCAATCGCGCTCCGACCTGACCGGCGCGCAGCAGATCGCGGTGCAGAACGACCTGGAGATCAAGCGCCGCGCCCTGCAGCAACTGATCGATGCGATGCCGCAGGACCTCAAGCCGCTGGGCAAGGATTTCAAGCTGGAAGCGCCGCAGCCCGCCGACATGGAAAAATGGGTGGACGATGCGCAATTGAACAATCCGCAACTCGCCGTCGCCAAGGCTGCCGCCGAGCTGGCGGAAAAAGAAGTGGCGCGCAATCGCGGCGGACATTATCCGACGCTGGATCTGGTTGCGAACTATTCGAAGAGCTACGCCAACGGCGGCACCTTCGGCGCGACCGACAGCACCAACAAGAGCGTGGGCGTGCAATTCAACCTGCCGCTGTTCCAGGGCGGAGCGGTGAACTCCAGGTGGCGCGAAGCGGAAGCCAACCGCGAGCGCGGCAAGCAGGAACTGGAAAATGCCCGCCGCAGCGTCGCGACGCAAACCCGCCAGGCCTATCTCGGCGTGGCCAGCGGCATCGCGCAAGTCCAGGCATTGCAGCAGGCCCTCGCCTCCAGCGAAAACGTGCTGGAAGCCAGCAAGCTGGGGCAAGAGGTCGGCGTGCGCACCAACCTCGACGTGCTGAACGCGCAGCAACAACTCTTTGCGACCCGCCGCGACCTGTACCAGTCACAGTACAACTACCTGGTCAGCCAACTGCGCCTGAAAGCGGCAGTGGGTGCGCTGGGCGAAGAGGAACTGAGCAAGGTCAATCAGGCACTGCGGTAAAAATGACCCACCCGATAGATTTGCTGCTCAAGGAAACGCTGGAACAATTTCCGCAAGTTTCCCTTGCTGTGTTGTTTGGCTCTGTGGCATCGGGTAGCCAGCAGCCACAAAGTGATCTGGATATTGCGGTTGCTGCAGATCGACCGCTGACTGCCAACGAAAAGATCGCAATGATCGGCGCGCTGGCTGAGCGTACCGGACGGCCTGTTGACCTGGTAGATTTGAACGGAGTGGCTGAACCGTTGCTGGGACAAGTGGTGCGGCATGGCAGAAGGATATTGGGGAGTGACACCCTTTATGGGGAGTTGATCAATCGGCACCTGATTGAACAGGCGGACTTCATGCCATACCGTACCCGATTGCTTGCGGAAAGGCGGTTGGCATGGATAGGGAAGTAGTCGAGCAAAAGCTGGAATCCTTGCGCCGCTGTTTACAGCGAATAGAAAAAAAGTGCCCTTCCGAAGCCTCCATGTTGTTGGCAGATATAGACCTCCAGGACATAGTCGCGCTTAATCTCAGTCGTGCAGTACAAATTTCTGTGGATATTGGTGCGCACCTGATCGCGGGTTTGGAAGTCTCGCCACCGGATACGATGGGTCAAACGTTCGATGTACTGGCGCAAGCAGGCATCCTGAATAACGCATTGGCTACCAGCCTGAAAAAGGCAGTGGGCTTTCGTAATATTGCTGTTCACAATTATGAAAGTATCAACTGGAACATTGTGCATAGTATTGTGAAAAATCACCTTGCAGATTTTTCCGAGTTCGCCAGGGTAGTAGCAACCAAAGTTGCAAGCTGAGCCTGAAAGCGGCAGTCGGTGCGCCGGGCGAAGAGGAACTGGGCAAGGTCAATCAGGCGCTTCGTTAAACCCGGGATTATCCATTGGATATTCGGTGAACGATAAATCAACGAGTTGTAGGTCGGATTTCAATCCGACATGTCGGGCTAGCTTTGCATAGCCATTCGACTAGACCGCCAAAATACGGCAGCCAAGTCGCTGGTTAATGCCCGACCTACGGTTCAATGAATTATTTGCGTTGAATCCCGCATCCCGCATCCTGCATCCTGCATCCTGCATCCTGAATCTTCCCGCTTGACATCCCCCCGCCAACCCTGCTGTAATGCGCGTTCACCAATTGAACGCACCCACAATGTTCGACGACAACACCAGCTACGGTTTGCTCAAGACACTGGAAGACAACCCCAGCCTGTCGCAACGAGATCTGTCGAAACGCCTCGGCGTCAGCCTGGGCAAGGTCAATTTCTGCCTGAACGCGCTGGTCGAAAAAGGCTGTCTGAAAGTCAATAACTTCCGCAACAGCGATAACAAACTGGCCTATGCCTATCTGCTCACCCCGCACGGGGTCGACGAAAAAGCGCGCATGACGGTGCGCTTCCTCAAATACAAGATGCAGGAGTACGAACAGTTGCGTGCGGAGATCAAGGAGCTCAAGCTCGAAGCGGAGCAAAAGGGCCTGCTGGAGAACGCGCATGAATGACAGTCGGCCACCCTACAAAATCATCGTTGTTTTTAACGTAAATTGAAATGACTGCCAGGCTTCCAGAAAATATATTGCCCGGGATCGTAGCGCTGGCTCGCCGGGCAGGCGAGGCGATCATGACGGTCTATCGCAGCGGTGATACGGGCGTGACCAGCAAGGCGGATGACTCCCCGCTCACCCTGGCGGATATGGCCTCGCATCGGGCTATCGTGGCAGGATTAAAAAAACTCACCCCGGATATTCCCATCCTCTCCGAGGAGGCAGCCGACATTTCCTATACCGTGCGAACATCCTGGGACCGTTATTGGCTGGTGGACCCGCTCGACGGCACCCGGGAATTCATCAAACGCAACGGCGAATTCACCGTCAACATCGCGCTGATCGAACATGGCGAGCCGGTCATGGGCGTGGTGTATGCGCCGGTACCGGATATCTGTTACTACGCCGCGCGCGGAGCCGGTGCCTTCGTGCAGCGCGGCAACAGTGCCGCGCAATCAATCAAAGTCAAGTCTCACCAGGCAGGGCAAACCATCAGGGTCGTCGCCAGCCGTTCGCACAGCGATGCGCGCACCATCGCGCTGCTCGAACAACTTGGCGCCCACGAATCCGTCAGCATGGGCAGCTCGCTGAAGTTCTGCCTGGTGGCAGAAGGCGAGGCGCACGTCTATCCGCGCTTGGGCCCGACCATGGAATGGGACACCGCCGCCGCGCATGCGGTCGTGAACGAAGCGGGCGGCACCGTGTGCGATTCCGCCGGCCAGGAGCTGCGCTACAACAAGGTGGACCTGCACAACCCGGAATTCTTCGTGCTGCCCGCCGATGATGAAGCTATGCGCGCGCTGCTGAAAATTCATCATTCCGAAAGGCACTTGGTTTCAAGTATTATGGAATCGGGTGTTAGTGCCAAACCATAAGGAGGAAATTATGTCACTGAAAAGCTATGAAGCCATATATGACCATGGACAAATGAAGTGGTTGGGAGACGGGCCACAGGTTGAAGAAGCTCGGGTCATCGTGACCATCCTTTCTGGGCTAAGCGCTATTGCATCTCCAATAAAGCACCAGCCTTCAACGCGAATTGCGGGGAAAGGAAAAATTATTGGCGACATTATTTCTCCAGCGGCACCAATTGAAGATTGGAATTGCGCAAAATGATCGTGCTCGATACCCATATCTGGGTGAACTGGATATTGGGCGGTGAAGCTGCCCTCTCTCCGGCGATAGCGGATGCCATGCAAAAAGAAAGTCGTTTGGCTGTATCGGCAATTTCATGCTTCGAAGTGTCTCTTCTGGTCAACCGAGGGAGGTTGGAGTTGCCTTTGCCGGTTGATGAATGGTTGACAGAAGCACTTGGCAAATCAGGTGTGGAATCGTTACCAGTTACCTGCGAAATCTCGAATCGTGCGGTGTCACTCTCTCAAATCCACCGAGACCCGGCAGATCGCATCATCATCGCTACCGCCTTGGTGCAAGAAGCGAAGCTGGCAAGCTTGGACTCCGTATTTCCGGGTTACCAGGAACTACAACAGCTCCTGATAGGAAAGTAGGTAAGGGTGCCCCTTGCCCCTTGCCCCTTGAACCTTGCCCCTTGAACCTTGAACCTTGAACCTTGGACATTTTATCTTGAACCTTCCTCCTGATAACAAGAACCTCGTCTGGCACCATGCCACCGTCACCCGTGCGCGGCGAGAGGCGCAGAACGGCCATCGCGGTGCGATCGTCTGGTTCACCGGATTATCCGGTTCGGGCAAATCCACGCTGGCCCATGCCGTTGAAGAAACCCTGCATCAGCGGGGTTGCCACACCTTCGTGCTGGATGGCGACAATGTCCGTCACGGCCTGTGCGGCGACTTGGGCTTCTCCAGCAAGGACCGCGAAGAAAACATCCGCCGCATCGGCGAAATGGCCAAGCTGTTCATGGAAGCCGGCGTGCTCGTGCTGACCGCGTTCATCTCGCCCTATCGCGCCGACCGCGAACGCGTGCGCGGCATGGTCGAGCACGGCGACTTCATCGAGATATATTGCAACGCACCGATCGAGATCTGCGAGGCGCGCGACGTAAAGGGCATGTATAAAAAAGCCCGTGCCGGACAGATCGCCGAGTTCACCGGCATCTCATCGCCCTACGAAGCGCCGGAGAATCCCGAGCTCGCCGTGGATACCGGCGGGGCAGAATTGGAAGAGTGTGTGCAACAGGTCCTGGCCGAGATGGAGCAGCGCGGGTTGATCAAAAGTGCCGGCCTGACAGCGGGGAAAAGCCGATGAACAATCAGAGTGTGCTGGTCATCGAGGCAGGCCGGACGGAACGCCATTACTGGCGTGACCTGTGGCGCTATCGCGAACTGTTCTTCTTCCTGGCCTGGCGCGATATCCTGGTGCGCTACAAGCAAACCGTCATCGGCATCGTGTGGGCCCTGGGTCGCCCGTTGATCACCATGCTGGTGTTCACGCTGGTGTTCAGCAAGCTGGCAAAACTGCCTTCCGATGGCGTGCCCTATCCGATCCTGGTCTTTGCGGCCCTGTTGCCGTGGCAATTTTTCTCCAGCGCTTTCAGCGGTGCCGGAGACAGCCTGATCAGCAATGCCGGGATGATCTCGAAAGTCTATTTCCCGCGCCTGGTCATCCCCACCAGCGCAGTGATCGTCAGCTTCGTGGACTTTCTGATTTCGGTAGTGATACTGGTGGGGCTGATGATCTGGTATGGATTCGCGCCCAACCTGCGCATGCTTACCCTGCCGCTGTTCATCCTGGTGGCGTTTGCCGCCGCGATGGGCGCGGGCTTGTGGATCGCGGCACTCAACGTCAAATACCGCGATTTCCGCATCATCGTCCCGTTCGTGGTGCAGTTCGGACTGTACGTTTCGCCGGTCGGGTTCAGCAGCAATATCGTCCCCGAGCAATGGCGGCTGCTGTATTCCATCAACCCGATGGTCGGCGTGATCGACGGGTTCCGCTGGGCGATACTGGGCGGCAACACCCAGCTCTATTGGCCCGGCTTTTTGCTCTCGCTGTCACTGGTTCTGGTGATACTGGTCACCGGGATAATGTTCTTCCGTAAAACCGAAAAGACCTTTGCGGACGTGATCTGACCATGACCGCCAAGAACAACAATTACAATCAATGGCTGGGGCAGATCAAATCGGCTACCAGCCCATCACTCATTCCAGACCTGGTGGCTGAAAGCATCAATGGCAAAACCGTCGTGTCCATTCGCATCGGCGAATTTCCCGTCAAACCGGTCAGCACACGAGGGCGCTATTTCAAGCGCGTGGCCAGTTCCAACCATCAACTTTCCCTGGGCGAAATTGCCGACCTCTATATGCAATCGCTCCAACTCTCATGGGATGCCCATCAAGCCGGCAAGCACACGCTGGATGAATTATCCATGCCCAAGATCAAGCGTTTCATCCAGCAAGTAAACGACAATGGCCGCTTTGCACTGGAAAGCACGGACCTCGCCGCACTGGAAAAACTCAACTACATTATCAACGGACATCCCACCTGGGCGGCCATGTTGCTATTTGCCAAAGAACCGATACGTCACAACATCCACATCGGACGCTTCAAAACACCCAGCATGATCATCGATGACAGGCAGTTTACCGACACCCTGTTTGAAGCAGTGGATCAAGCCATGAAATTCATTATCTCGTACATCAGTGTCGCGTTTGAATTTGATGGCAACATTCAGCGCAAAGAACGCTTTGGCTACCCGCTGCCTGCTCTGCGTGAAGCCCTGCTCAATGCAGTCGTCCACCGCGACTACACCGATGGGTCTGACATCCAGATCAAAATCTTTGATGATCACATCACAATCTATAGTCCCGGTCTGCTCTATGGCGGGCTAAAATTGGCAGAACTCAATTCTGACAACTACAAATCCCGTCTGCGCAACAAACTGGTTGCGGAAGCGTTTTACCTTACTGGCAACATCGAAAAATATGGCAGTGGTTTTATCCGCATTCGCAAAGCCATGCGCGACTATCCAGAGCTGAGCCTGAATACACAAGAAATTAGCGGCGGATTCATGCTTACCTTTGCCCAGGTAAAGATTGAAAAGCCAGAGTCACAGCCAGAGGAAAGTAATGGTACAGGGCAAGTCACAGGGCAAGTCACAGGGCAAGTCACAGCAGAGATCGTGCGGTTGCTAAGCGTTGTGCATGATGAAATGTCACGACAACAGTTGCAGGATGCGCTAGCGCTAAAATCCCGTGACAATTTTGATAAGCGCTACCTCAAGGCAGCGATTGAATTGAAACTGATCGAACCGACGATTCCGGAAAAACCGAATAGCCGCCTTCAGAAATATCGCATCACCCAGGCAGGACAGAAGCAACTGCTCAAGCAGAAAGGTAAAGACAAATGAGCTTTACCATGGTAGTGATAAACATCCGTCATTCCGGACTTGATCCAGTGTCCGCTTTTGCTTTTAACCCTGCCTTTGCGGACGTGATCTGATGTCACCTGTTATCAGCGTCGAGAACCTCTCGAAAAGATACATCATCGGCCACCAGAAGCAGGAGCGCTATAGCACCCTGCGCGACGTGCTGGCGGATGGCGCAAAGCGCTTCTCCCATAAACTGATCCATCCTTTCGCCGAGTCAGTAAACGATCCCACTCATGAAGAGTTCTGGGCGCTCAAGGACGTCAGCTTTGATATTCAACAGGGCGACCGGGTGGGCATCATCGGCCGCAATGGCGCGGGCAAGTCCACCCTGCTGAAGATCCTGAGTCGTATCACCGAGCCGACATCAGGCAAGGTTGCAATCAAAGGCAGGGTAGCCAGCCTGCTGGAAGTCGGCACGGGCTTTCACCCCGAACTCACCGGGCGGGAAAACATCTTCCTGAACGGCGCCATCCTCGGCATGAGCAAAGTCGAAATAAAAAGCAAATTCGACGAGATCGTGGCCTTCTCCGAAGTCGAAAAGTTTCTCGATACCCCGGTCAAGCGTTATTCCAGCGGCATGTATGTCAGACTGGCTTTTGCAGTGGCCGCTCATCTGGAGCCGGAGATATTGATCGTGGACGAGGTGCTGGCAGTGGGGGATGCGCAGTTCCAGAAAAAATGCTTGGGCAAGATGGAAGAGGTTGGCAAGGATGGGCGGACGGTTCTGTTCGTCAGCCACAATATGGCGATGATTTCCAATTTGTGCCAAAAGGGCATCATGCTTGAAGGCGGAAAAATCTCTGCCCAAGGCGAAATTTCGAAGGTCATTCAACAGTATTATCAAAATTCGAACAAGAAAAATGAAATATCCAGCCGGCGCATAGGCAGTGAGAACGTAGAGCTACTCAGTGTTGAATTGGTTGGACTGAGCGGGAATTTGGAAACAACGATTCATGATGAGTTAACGATACGCATGAAGTATAAAATCAAAAAGGTAACGGATGCGCGATCCGTGCCGAATTTTCACTTTTTTGCGCCGGATGGCAGTTATATTTTTATCTCAAGCCCCAACGATATTTCCAAAATGCCCCCGGGGATTTACCAGGCAGATTGTAGGGTCCCGGGGGGATTATTGAACGAAGGTGCTTATTTTGTCGGCGTTGCGATTACCAGCTATTTCGATGCGGGAACATTCGTTGTAGATTTTTTTGAACGCAATGCTTTGATGTTTAATGTGGTAGATCCGATGGATGCAAGATCCGGCCGCTATGGCTACGCTGGACCTGTGCCGGGGATACTGCGGCCCAAACTGGATTGGCATATTTCTGGAGGTGACGAATGAAAGCCGTTATTCTCGCGGGTGGATTAGGTACGCGCATAAGCGAAGAATCATCCACGCGCCCCAAACCCATGGTCGAGATCGGTGGCAAGCCCATCTTGTGGCACATCATGAAGATTTATTCAGCTCATGGCATCAACGATTTTGTGGTGTGCTGTGGTTACAAGGGCTATGTCATCAAGGAATATTTCGCCAACTACTTTTTGCACATGTCTGATGTGACATTCGACATGCAGAACAATAGGATGGATGTACACCAACATAACGCAGAGCCATGGCGTGTCACGCTGGTGGATACAGGTGAAGACAGCCTGACCGGCGGGCGATTGAAGCGCGTGGCCTCCTATTTAAAGGACGAAGAAGCATTCTGTTTCACGTACGGCGACGGCGTGGCCGATATCGATATTGGGGCGCAGCTGGCCTTTCATAAACAGCACGGGAAGCGCGCAACAATCACCGCTGTTCAACCGCCCGGCCGTTATGGCGCGCTTAATATGGATGGGGAGTCAGTGCGCGGCTTTATTGAAAAGCCGCAGGGCGATGGCGGCTGGATCAATGGGGGATTTTTCGTTTTATCGCCATACTGCCTGGACTTGATCGCTGATGATAATTCGTCGTGGGAAGGTGAGCCGCTAATAAAACTTGCGGCCCAAGGTGAATTGATGGCTTATGAGCATCGGGGCTTCTGGCAGCCGATGGACACGCTGCGCGACAAAAATCATCTGGAAGAGCTTTGGCAAAGCGGCAAAGCGCCATGGAAGGTGTGGAAATGAATCCGGATTTTTGGCGCGGCAAGCGCGTCTTTTTGACCGGGCATACCGGCTTCAAGGGCGGCTGGCTTTCGCTTTGGCTGCAATCCATGGGTGCAGAAGTCCACGGCTACGCGCTCAATCCGCCAACAGCAACCAACATTTTCTCAGTGGCAGAGGTTGGCAAAGGCATGGCGAGCAGCGTGATTGCGGATATCCGTGATGCGCACAAGTTCAGCCAGGCCATGAAAATGGCAAAGCCGGAGATCGTATTTCATCTGGCAGCACAATCTTTGGTGCGTTACTCCTATGCACAACCGGCAGAAACCTATGAAGTGAACGTGATGGGAACGGTGAACCTGCTTGAGGCGGTGCGCGCAACGCCCGGCGTGAAAGCAGTGGTGAATGTCACCACCGACAAGTGCTATGAGAACCGGGAGTGGGTATGGGGCTATCGCGAGAACGAAGCGATGGGCGGCTTTGATCCCTATTCCAGCAGCAAGGGTTGTGCAGAATTGGTAACAGCGGCCTATCGGCGATCTTTCCTTGAGCCGGCAGGCATCGCCCTTGCGAGTGCCAGGGCCGGCAATGTGATCGGCGGCGGGGACTGGGCGGCTGATCGTTTGATACCGGATTTCCTGCGTGCGATGGACGCGGGCGAGACATTGAAGATACGCTCCCCGCTGGCTACGCGCCCTTGGCAACATGTGCTGGAGCCGTTGTCCGGATATTTGCTGCTGGCAGAACAACTTTACTCGGGCGGCGCAAGTTTTGCCGAAGCCTGGAATTTCGGGCCGGCAGATGAAGATGCCCGTCCGGTAAGGTGGATAGTCGAGCGCATGGCAGAAATGCGCAAGGACATAACCTGGCAATGCGATGAAGCACCGCAACCTCATGAGGCCAATTATCTCAAATTGGACAGCAGCAAAGCATGCAAACAACTGAACTGGCATCCACGCTGGAGCCTGCAAACCGCATTACAAAAAACCCTGGCGTGGCATGAGGCATGGCGCAAGTCCGAAGACATGCGCTCAGTCACGTTGGCGCAGATCGCCGCTTACCGATTAGAAAAGAAATTCAGCTAACCATGTCACGCTTTGATTTTATCCCGACCCCCTTGCCTGGCCTGAAGCTGGTTCAGCGCAAGGCGATAGAAGACCATCGCGGCTTCCTGTCGCGCTTTTACTGCGCTTACGAATTTCGCCTGGCGGGTATCACCAAACCCATCGCCCAGATCAACCACACGCTCACGCGCAAAAAAGGCGCGGTGCGCGGGCTACATTTTCAACATCCGCCGCATGCCGAGACAAAAATGGTGAGCTGTTTAAAAGGTGAGATTTGGGATGTGGCGGTGGACCTGCGGAGCGACTCCCCGACCTTTTTGCAGTGGCATGGCGAAATCCTTTCTGCAGCCAATCGCAAGAGTTTGCTCATTCCGGAAGGCTATGCACACGGATTTCAAGCGCTGACTGAAGATTGCGAATTGATCTATCTGCATACGGCTGATTATCACCCCGAAGCAGAAGGCGCGCTTAATGTAACAGACCCAAGGCTAAGCATCTCCTGGCCTTTGCCGATAGATGATCTATCCGAGCGAGACCGCAACCATCCACTTATCAGTTCAAGTTTTCAGGGAATTGTTTTATGAACCCGGCTAATGCATTAGCCCGTCATTCCGGCGAAGGCCGGAATCCAGCAAGAACAAACACCCCGCGTAGCGGACAAAACTGCGTTGTTGTCCCGCTGCGCGGGAGATTTTTAATCAACGGGATTCCGGCCTTCGCCGGAATGACGCAGTCTTGGCTAATGGGCTATTTGGGATGAAATGCCGCCACTGCCAAGCTGAGTTGACACTGCCGCTGATCGATCTGGGTGCGGCACCGCCATCCAACGCCTATCTCAACCGGCAGACCTTGCACGCGCCTGAAAAACATTTCCCGTTGCGCGTGCTGGTATGTACCGGATGCTGGCTGGTGCAAACCGAAGACTATGCGGGAGCAGACGAACTGTTCTCCGCCGATTACGCCTATTTCAGTTCGTTCTCGACAACCTGGCTAAAGCACGCCGAACAATATGTCACGGACATGGCTCAGCGTTTTGCGCTGAACAAAAATTCGCATATCGTCGAGGTGGCGGCGAATGACGGCTACTTGCTGCAATACGCCAAGGCACGCGGAATCCCTTGCCTGGGTATCGAGCCCACCACCAGCACAGCGGATGCCGCTCGCGCCAAGGGTATCGAAATCGTCGAGGCGTTTTTCGGTGTAAAGCTGGCTGAGCAACTTGCAGCGCAAGGCAAGCAAGCCGACCTGACTGCGGCGAACAATGTGTTGGCGCATGTGCCGGACATCAATGATTTTGTCAGGGGCTTTGCGGTGCTGCTGAAACCGGCAGGCGTGGCCACATTCGAATTCCCGCATTTGCTGCGCCTGATATCTGAAAATCAGTTCGACACTATTTACCACGAGCATTACTCCTATCTTTCGCTGACAGCGGTAAAGCGCATCTTCGAACTCAATGGATTGAGTGTGTTCGACGTGGAAGAATTGCCTACCCACGGCGGCAGCTTGCGTGTCTATGCCCAACGCAAGGATACGGGTACGCGCGAGACTAGCCAGAATGTGGCGAAACTATTAAGCCGTGAAACAGCCGCAGGCATGAACAGCACAGCCTTCTATGCGGGCTTCCAGGCGAAAGCGAATAAGGTCAAAAACGATCTATTGGTTTTCCTGATTGAGGCGCAGCGGGCAGGCAAATCTGTGGCCGGATATGGCGCGGCAGCGAAGGGCAATACCCTGCTGAATTATGCCGGCGTCCGAGCGGACCTGCTGCCTTATGTGGTGGACCGCAATCCCGCCAAGCAAGACAAGTTCCTGCCCGGTAGTCGTATCACTATCGTTGCCGAGGCGCAGCTGAAACAAACCCGGCCTGATTACGTGCTGATCTTGCCTTGGAATTTACGCACAGAAGTGGTCGAGCAATTAGCCTATATTCGTGAGTGGGGCGGGCAGTTCGTGACGGCGGTGCCGGATATTAAAATTGTGTAAGACGAAATTGATGTTACACCGCCGTCAGGAATTAAGGCTACAGATGGAGCAACGCCGTATTTGTAGGGTGGATAAGCGTAGCGCATCCACCAGCGTGGGCGTGGTGGATGCGCTACGCTTACCCACCCTACAGGTGTCGTCTTAATTTCTGACTGCTGAGTAATCACGGATGATTTGAGGCCACAATTTGTGACCTCAAAAGCGGGGGACAGAGCCAATGCTGTTCATTTTAGCCGTTCGTGGTGAGGTATCGAACCACTTGATGCATACCCTTCGATACCTCAGGGCGAACGGTTGGATGCTAAGTGAACAGCATTGGGGACAGAGCAGACAACTGTCGCAAATTGTGACCGCCTTGCTGATCCCAAGTTTGTAGTGGCCGAGACGTACCAAGCCGCAGAGAAGAGCACGGAACGACAGATCGTATTGACCTTGCATAATACATAATCGTAGCTATAATAGCCTCGTTCGTAGCAATATATACTACATTATGCTTGCCTCACTGCTTTTTGGAATCTATCGCCAGCGTGTGCTGGGTTTGCTGCTGTTAAATCCGGAGCGGAGTTATTACGTGCGCGAAATCGCCCGCTTGACGGACACGGCAGCGGGTACCTTGCACAAGGAATTGGCGCGACTGGCGGGGGTGGGTTTGTTGGTTCGGGAAAACGTGGGTAATCAGGTACGCTATAGCGCGAACCGTGATTGCCCGGTGTTCGAGGAATTGGCGAGCATTTTGCGCAAGACTTCTGGGCTGGTGGATGTACTGGCAGCGGCATTAAGCCCGGTTGAGAATAAAATCAGCCTGGCGTTCGTGTTCGGTTCACTGGCGCGCGGCGAACAGCAGTCGAACAGCGATGTGGATGTGATGCTGGTGGGTAGCCTGGGCTTTGCCGATGCGGTGCGGGTGTTGCATCCCGTTCAGGATACTTTGCAGCGCGAGATCAATCCGGTGGTGTATTCGCTGGATGAATTTCACCGGCGTACCACAAGTGGTGATTCGTTTATTCGGGAAGTATTGTCCAAACCCAAACTGTTTATAGTGGGCAACGAAAATGAGCTTGGAAAACTTACTCAAGACCAAACAACTTCAGCCGCATAACCCGTCGCGCGAAGCGGTGCAGCGTTTGTTACAAGCCGCCGCACGCAATATCGCGGATGCGCGGATAGAGGAGGTCAGCTTCGATACACGTTTCGATGCCGCCTACAAGGCCATCATGCAGTGCGCGATGGTGGCACTGTGGGCGAATCGGTATCGCACTTCCACCAGTCAGCCGGGGCATCATCAAACCGCGATTCAAACTCTCCCAAAAACCATCGGGTTAGAGCAGAGCACGGTGATTGTGCTGGATGCATTGCGCAAGCAGCGTAATGTCAGCGATTACGAAGGTGACCCGGTCAGCGACCAGGCAATGATTGAGTGTATCAAGCAGGCAGCGCAACTTTACAAGGCTGTAAAGAGCTGGATTGCAACCAACCGGCCTGATTTAAAGTGAACCTCGCTGTTTTGAAATTCAAACACACGATTAAGAAGAAATGAAAAAGGAACGCATTTATTACACCAAGCCTTCCATCACTGAAAAGGAAGTGGAATATGCAACCGATGCCGCGCGCAACGGTTGGGGAGAGCGCTGCTACGAATACATCAACCGTTTTGAAGAGCTGTTCAAGCAGCATCTGGGCGTCAAGTACGCAATCGCCACTTCAAGTTGCACCGGCGCATTGCATATGGGCATGGCCGCCTTGGGCGTCCGCCCCGGCGATGAAGTCATCCTTGCCGATACAAACTGGATCGCCAGCGCCGCACCCATCACTTACCTTGGCGCCAAACCGGTATTTGTAGATGTACTTTCCGACACCTGGTGCCTTGATCCGGAGCTGGTCGAGCAAGCGATCACGCCGCGCACCAAAGCTATCCTCGCCGTGCACCTCTATGGCAACCTGTGCGAGTTGGATCAACTGATGGTGATAGGCGAAAAGCACGGCATCCCGGTCATCGAAGATGCTGCAGAGGCCATCGGCTCGATCTATCACGGCAATCGTGCCGGCTCCATTGGCAAATTCGGAGCCTTTTCATTTCACGGTACCAAGACGCTCACGACCGGCGAAGGCGGGATGTTTGTCACCAACGATCCGGAGCTTTACGATCATGTGTTGACGTTGAGCAACCACGGCCGCGCGAAAGGCCAAACCAAACAGTTCTGGCCGGACATGGTTGGCTTCAAGTACAAGATGTCCAACATCCAGGCGGCGATCGGCTGCGCCCAGATGGACCGGATTGGCGAGTTGATCGGGCGCAAGAGAGAAATATTTGCTTACTATCACAAGCACTTGAGCGGCATCGCCGGGGTAACCATGAATCCCGAAAAATCCGGCACAACCAACGGCTACTGGATGCCCACTGCGGTTTTTACGCCAGAAACGGGAGTAACGCGCGAGCGCTTGTTGGAATTATTCAAAGCAGAGAACATTGATGGTCGCGTTTTCTTTCATCCCTTAAGTTCACTGCCGATGTTTCAGCCGAAGCCATCCAACAGGATCGGCTACGATCTTCCTCCTCGGGCAATCAACCTGCCCAGCTATCATGACTTGACGAACGCAGACCAGGACAGGGTCATAGCGGCCGTTAAAAGTTTGACCCCCAATTGAAACCAAGGCATTCAACAAGCATATGAGCAGCTCAACCGCACCTGTTAAAGTCATGATCGCCGGCATCGGAGGCGCCTCGCTTGGCACAGAGATATGCAAGTGCTTATGCCTTGCCGGGAAATATGAAATCTACGGCTGCGACATTTCACCAAGCGCATATGGGCTTTATGACAAAGGGTTTACTCAGACTTATCGCATCAGCCGTGAAAATTATATCTCCGAAGTGTTGGAGGTATGCCGGCGCACAGGGGCAAAGTGGCTTATTCCGGGAGGCGAGCAACCCAATGCCTTGCTTGGTGCGGCTACAGAACTATTTTCACGGGAAGGCATTCGGGTAGTCACCAATGACGCAGCCATTGTTGGTTTGTTCTCAGACAAGGAAGCTACATTTCGCAAACTTTCGGCGTGTGGAATCCCGATACCAAAAACGACAGAGTTAACCAATGCGGATGATGTGAAGATCGTTGGCCTGCCCTGCATTGTTAAACCGGCAACGGGTTCGGGCGGCAGTGTATCGGTATTTTTTGCCGTAACAACAGACGAAGCCCTGATTTATGCTGACTTTATCCGGCGTAACGGCAGTGTGCCGATCGCCCAGGAATATGTAAGCGATGAAGAAGGAGAGTTCACGATTGGTGTCCTGTCCTTGCCGGATGGACGAGTAGTCGGCTCGATTGCGCTACGTCGGGTGCTGGATGCAAAACTTTCCGTCGCATACCGCGGGCGAGGCGGGGTGATTTCAAGTGGGTATTCGCAAGGATACATCGATGCATTCCCCGACCTGTGTCGACAGGCGGAGCGCATCGCCAGCGTGATTCAAAGTCGCGGCCCGATAAATATTCAGGGACGGGTGCGCGATGGCGTATTGATGCCCTTTGAGATCAATCCGCGTTTTTCGGCTTCCGCTTATCTTCGCGCGCTGTCTGGTTTCAATGAGATTGACATGCTCCTCAGCTACTTGATTTCGGGTGAGATGCCGAAAACGAATTCGATAAAGCCGGGCTGGTATTTGCGCAGCCTGACTGAAAATTTTGTGGCCAAAGAGGACGTGAAATGACCATACGCTGGATAACCCCGCTGTTGGGCACCGCTCCTGCATTGCTGGTTCGCCAAGAAACAGGCATGAACATTATTGATGTCCGCGACTTGGTGGATAAAGCGGGTAATCGATCCGATGCGGTACGGCAGAAAATCACCGAAGGCTGCGAGTCGCTTCGCGAAGGCAAAAAGACGGTGGTGTGTTGCGACTATGGCATATCCCGCAGCAACGCAGTTGCAGTGGGGATACTTGCAAAGTTCGAATCAATCCCATTTGAAACCGCGGTTCGACGGGTGCTGGAAGCGACTGGCGAGAAGGAAATAAAAGTCGATCCGTTGCAGGCTGTACGCAGAGCCTTGGGAGGCGTTGAAGAAAGACCGCACCACGACAAGCTTCGAATTCTCGTGACCGGAGGTACAGGAACTCTTGGTAAACCGATAAGTGAGAAACTTTCCAAAGGATTTGAAGTTATTGCGCCGAACCGTAAAGATCTGGATCTCCAGCAAGGCGGTACTCAACTCGACCTGATTGTCGGAGAGAGTGAGGTAGATTGCATTATTCACCTTGCCAACCCCCGCGTTTATACGTCCAATATCGCCCTGGGCGATACGCTGACCATGTTGCGTAACGTGCTGGATGTATGCGTTGCACGCGATATCAAACTCATCTACTTGTCCGGCTGGGAGGTTTATTCGGGGTATCGTTCAAGCTACCTGGAGGCTGATGAGTCGCTTCCCCTGTTTCCAAAAGGACCCTACGCAGAAACCAAATACTTGTGCGAAATGTTGATAGAGCACTGTCGACGTACACAAGGTCTGCGTTGTACGATGCTCCGTTCCAGCCCGGTTTATGGTGTCGGCAGCGACAAGCCCAAGTTCATTTATAACTTCATCGACAAGATAAAACGAAACCAGCCTATTGTTACGCATAGCTACAACAACGGGTTGCCCTCACTCGACCTGCTTTACATTGACGATCTCGTGGCGGCGGTGACGAACACGGCAGCCAGTGATTTCACTGGAAATCTGAATATTGGAACGGGCGTAATTACCTCAACGCACAGGGTGGCAGAAATTTTGCGGGACTTGCTTGGTGGGCGGAATGAAATTGAATCAACCCTGATCGACAGTGATACTGCCTGTATTGCCATGGATGCAGGCAAAGCAAGGGAAGTGCTTGGTTGGCAACCAAAGATTGGCATCGAACAAGGGCTTCAACACATCCTGTCCAACTTAAAAACGAATTAAAGGAGAAGATATTTTGGTTACGAGTAACGAGAAAGAGCTTCAGGAGACATTTTCATGGGCCAGATCGCAGGTCTTCAGCAGCTATAACCAGGTCCTGGGTTACTACCAGGCGCAAGCATGTCTCGAGCATGCGCGTGGACATAGCTTGCTGGATATGCCATGTGGTGATGGCGCATTGACGGCAATGCTGGCACCCTCATTTACAAGAGTGGTTGGCATAGATGCATCCAGCAAGCATTTGGAATTGGCAAAAAAAACATTACCTAAAGTAGAGTTTCATGAGGCACTGATCGAGGATTTCGAAACGCCAGAACGTTTTACTACGGTGACCATGCTCAATATTCTTGAACATGTAGTAGATCCGGTAGGGATATTAAAAAAGGCCGCCAGCCTGCTGGATGATGATGGTGTGTTGTTGGTGCACGTTCCAAATGCCTATGCGGTTAATCGACGCTTGGCTGTGTTGATGGGAACGCTGACTGAATGCGAAGAGTTGTCGCCCTTTGATATTCAGATAGTAGGGCATCGTCGTTCTTACTCACTCAAGACGCTATGTGCAGACGTAGAGAAGGCGGGATTGAAGGTCACACAGACAGGCGGAGTATTTTATAAGTCACTTTCCACACCGCAAATGGATTGGTTTCTGAAAAATGGTTTGTGGGAAGAGGGCGGTTTTGGCTGGGGTCGAGTCGGTGCTGAGAAGAAAGACTGGAAAGCGGAATTTTGCCGTGCCTCCTACGAACTTGGCAAACAGCAGCCTGAAGACTGCAACATTATTTTTGCCTGTGTAACGAAGTAACAAGTTTGAACCAAGTAGCCAAGCGCAAGCGGCAGGCAAGCTTAACCAATAACTAATATTAAGGATTTACGATGAACCCGATCGAGGATTTTAAAAAGGAAGTTGCTGAAAATATCCGCCAGCTGGGCGAGGATAAGGATGTGCAAGCACTGTCAAGGATTTGGTCACGCGAAACCAACCAGCACAAGTACACCTACAATTTTAGCTGGCTTGGCCGTCCAATCATCCAGTACCCGCAAGACATGGTTGCCATGCAGGAGATCATCTGGGATGTAAAGCCTGACCTGATCATTGAAACAGGGATTGCTCATGGCGGTTCGCTGATATTTTATGCGTCCATGCTTGAATTGGTGGCCAGTTGCACTGGCAGCGAGGGGGAGGTGCTCGGGGTAGACATAGATATACGCGCGCACAACCGTAAAGCCATTGAAGAACACTCTATGTCCAAGCGCATCAGCATGATTCAAGGCTCCAGTATCGCGCCCGATGTTATTGCCCAAGTGATAGAAAGGGCCAAAGACAAGAAGCGCATAATAGTTATTCTGGATTCAAACCACACCCACGATCATGTGCTTGCCGAGTTAAAGGCTTATGCACCACTGACGAGCGTGGGCAGCTATTGCGTTGTTTTTGATACGTTGATTGATGACATGCCCAAGCACGTACTGGGCGACCGTTCCTGGAGGCATGGCGATAGTCCGAAGACAGCTGTGCATGAGTATCTGAAGACCCATCCGGAATTTGAGATCGACAAGAGTATCGAGCACAAGATCCTGATAACTGTTGCGCCGGATGGTTATTTGAAGAGGTTAGGGTAATGCTTTGTGCCCAACGCAGAGCAAGGTTTAAACAACGTGCGAATATCTTGTGGGGACAAGCCTGGTGGTTAAGGAGTCATTTAGTATCGCAATCAATCAAGGATCACGCACATACTTTTCTGTCCGAGAATCAGAATGAAATGGTCTTCATCATGGCTAGTGGTCGTTCAGGTACACAATTGCTTTCCGATCTGCTTGATAGTTCTGGCAAAGCAAAGGTTTTTCATGAACCCAATTTCTGGGAAGACGTCGGCACCATGGATACTTTCAGGAGAAATACGGAACTGGCTGAACGATATTGGAAAGATTTTCGCAGCTTGGAAGTATATAAAAGGTCAATAGTGTCCGGTTAAATTGAGACGTTCCGACGGCAACGTCAACATTGATAAGGGTTCCAAGCGATTCATGGGTGTCCACGATTTGAATTTTAGATTGCGCATTTGCGATCATTCCGGGTTTAGAGAACTTGGGGTG
>JBGSKJ010000012.1:0-3149 GCA_041741275.1 Gallionella sp. | reverse complement strand
ATGTATCAAGTTCGCTGCGCTCTTGCTCGGTAAGTGTTACCCGGTATCTCGGTGACATGGTGACCTCCTTTGATTAAGGGTTTCACCAGTATGCCACAGGGCTCTACGATGCGAAATAAATAATGTTACATGGCACTAGCTGCCACGATGGCGCCCTTGCAACAGGAAAAATCCCGGGCCATCTTGCAACGACGGACGAATGCAACCAGTGCCATTTCTCTACGATCGCATGGAGCCCCGCGCTTGGCGCCAAACCGGCCAACCACATTCCTTACAATGCCGGAGTGAGTTGCAGAAATTGCCATACCGGGCTTGCCAAGGTTGGTGTCGCAACCTTGCATGCCAATAGTGTCGCAAGTTATACCTGTGCCAATTGCCACATTAGCCCTACTACTCCGGGAAATTATTTGGGAAATAACCAGAACACCAGAAGATCACATGAGGGTAGCAGCGGCAATAACTGCACGGGATGCCATGAACATACAAACGCCGGTAGTTACGGATCTTGGTAATTGAATCGATGCTTTGCTGGCCGCGCAAGCAGACGCTGCGCGGCCATGTTTTGTAGACTTTGAAAAACCCACAAGTCGTTTAGGAGCAGAGGAATGACCCTCAATTGGAATTCTGGAATGATACGGCACGTCTTCGCGCTATGTACTGTGCTGTGCGCCGGCGTGGTAAATGCGCAGCCGCTGGACGATGTGACTCTCGAGTATCAGGATCAGGGGGTCGTCGCCACCATCCGGTTGACCGGACCGGTGCAGTATCTGCGGCATTTTCCGGACAGTCACGGCAAGACGCTGGAGATCTTTTACGATCGCGTGCAGGGCGCGACGAGCAGCGAGGCCTGGGTGGACAATGAAGTACGTAAATCGCCGCCTTCGGGTCTCATTCCCAGCTTCACGGTGACTTCGCGCGACCAGCAGACCAAGCCGAAGCTGGTGATCGAGTTCGCGCGCGAGGCGGAATACAGTGTCGCGCCGGGCAAGGACAATCGCAGTCTGTTGATCACCATACGCCCGAGCAAGCTGCCGGTGGGCACGGGTCCCCTGCCTTTATTGCCGACGATCAAGCCGGAGCTGACGCCCGCGCCGGCTGCTACCCTGACAGCGGAAGCAGCGACCATTGCTGAGACCAATCAGCAGGCGCGTGCTTTGATGGTGCAGGGGCGCGCTGCGCTGGCTGCCAAAAACAATGAGGCGGCGGTGGAGGCATTCAACAAACTGCTGCTGTTGCCGCCCAACGATTACACCCAGGACGCCCAGGAGTGGGTGGGTGTGGCGCGCGAGCGTGCCGGGCAGATCGACAAGGCCAGGATCGAGTACGAACTGTACCTGAGAATATATCCGGAAGGCGAGAGTGCGGCGCGTGTGGCGCAGCGCCTGGCCGGATTGGCCGGGCAGGGTGCCGGGCAAGGTGTCGCTGCGGCGACTGAAGCGAAAAAGCAGCCTGCCCGCTGGATGACTTTCGGCAGCGTCTCTTCGCGCTATTACTACGGCCACAGCAAGATCGTCTCGACCCAGATGTTCAACAATGCACCGGAGACACTTACCGATTCGTTCACCGACCAATCCATGCTCATCACCAGCCTGGATGCATCCGAGCGTTATGTGAGCGAAGAATATGACGGGCGCCTGGTGTTCCGCGATGTGAACACCAGGAACTTGCTGGCCAACCAGCCCGGCCAGAACCGGGTGTATGCCGCCTATGGCGAAATAAAGAATCGCACGCACGATTACCTGTTGCGTTTGGGTCGCCAGTCCGCCACGGGCGGTGGCGTACTCGGTCGCTTCGATGGTCTCGCCGGTTCATACGGCGACGCGCAGGATATCCGCTTCAACGGCGTGGCCGGTGTATTGTCGGATTACTCGCAAGGCAGCAAGCCGGTGTTTGCCGGCGCCGGCGTGGATAAAGGCCCGCTGTCTTTTTATGTCATCAACCAGCGTGTCGATGGCATCACGGACCGGCGCGCACTGGGCACGGAGCTGCGTTACTTCGAGGGCAACAAGACTGCATTCGCCCTGCTGGATTACGACACGTATTTCAAGGCGTTGAACGCGGCGCAAGCCATGGGGACGGTCGGCGCGCTGGGCGGTACGGTCAACTTCATGGTGGACAGGCGCAGGACGCCTTCCTTGAGCATACTCAACGCCCTGAATGGTGCGAGTACATCGTCTGTCAATGCCCTGTTGCAGACTATGTCGGCGAGCAGCTTGCGCGAGCTGGCGCTGGCACGCACCGCCACTTCCAACATGGGCCAAGTCGGCATCTCGGTTCCATTGCGCGAAAAATGGCAGGTGGGCGGCGACATCCGGCTGACCAACACGACCGGCCTGCCCCCGAGCGGTACGACTGCGCTCGAGGGCATCCTTGCGGCCGCGCCGGGACGAGGTACCGAGAAGAGTGTGACCGGGCAGCTTATCGGCAGCGGCCTCTACAAGCAGGGAGATATCTGGTCGGGCAGCATCACCTTCAACACCAGCAGTGCGGTGAACGGTTATTCCATCTATCTATACAACCATACCCAGTACGTCAGCGGCTGGTCGATGGATACCTCGCTGCAACTGTATCGCCAGAAAGACCAATTCGGCGGCACGACCGCACGGGTATCGCCCATGCTGCGCGGGGCTTATCGCCTCGGGGATCAGCTTTATTTTGATGCGGATGGCGGTATTGAACTCAACAAGTACAATGGTGCGCAGCTAACCACCAAAACTACGCGTTTCTTCTACTCGGCAGGTCTGCACTGGGATTTTTGATCCATTATTCTTAGGGCCGCACCAAATAAATCCGTTCGTGGTGATAACCAATGACTTGCCGCTTTAGCGGCTTAGTCAGATGGCTAGTTGTTTCATCAGTGTTTCCCGTTCGTTCCTTCGATACACCGCGCTACGCGCGGTACTCGGGACGAACGGAAAATGTATCGAACCGATGGCCCCGCTTTTTTAAATCCATACACTTGGGGCTGGTGCGGGCATTGCGGCTTTGCGCCGGCTTTGTTCTCGCGTATTCTAGCAGCCTGTCTGGCTTCCCCGATTAAAAATAGCCACAAAAATCCAACAAATTACCGTAGCAAAATGATATAATTATCTCGGTTAATCAATAAGTTGAATATCATTTTATGAGCCGCTTCCAGCCGATCAAACGTG
>JBGSKJ010000011.1:0-18600 GCA_041741275.1 Gallionella sp. | reverse complement strand
CACGTTTGATCGGCTGGAAGCGGCTCATAAAATGATATTCAACTTATTGATTAACCGAGATAATTATATCATTTTGCTACGGTAATTTGTTGGATTTTTGTGGCTATTTTTAATCGGGGAAGCCAGACAGGCTGCTAGAATCAACATATATACATCCGAATCATCAATCCATCTTCGTATGACTTCGAGTTGAGATTCATCTCCAGCTGCAAATAACTCCATTCCAGCAGGAATGTGGCCAGCAGCCAAAATCGCTTCCACCGCAGCCTGACGTTCATGCTTTAAATCTGCAAATGTCGACGAAATGAAGATTTGATATTTAGTCTGCATACTTCTATGCCTACCGACTAATCGGCTTATACCGAATCCGCCTAGGCTTCGCGCCTTCATCACCCAGCCGCTTGCGCTTATCCGCTTCGTATTCCTGGTAGTTGCCGTCGAAGAACGTCCAGTGCGAATCGCCTTCCGCCGCGAGGATGTGGGTGGCGATGCGGTCGAGGAACCAGCGATCGTGCGAGATCACCAGCACGCAGCCGGCGAATTCGAGCAGCGCATCTTCGAGCGCACGCAGGGTTTCAACGTCCAGGTCATTGGACGGTTCGTCGAGCAATAACACATTGCCGCCGGAGATCAGCACTTGCGCCAGATGCAGCCGGCCGCGTTCGCCGCCGGAAAGCTGGCCGACGATCTTGGCCTGGTCGCCGCCCTTGAAGTTGAAGCGGCCGATGTAGGCGCGCGCCGAAGTTTCGTATTTGCCCACGGTAAGGATGTCGTTGCCGCCGGAGATCGCGTCGAACACGGTCTTGTCGTTTTGCAGCGAGTCGCGCGCCTGATCGACGTGCGCGACTTTTACAGTCGTGCCGATCTTCACCTCGCCGGAATCCGGTTTTTCTTTTCCGGTGATCAACTTGAACAGCGTGGATTTACCGGCGCCGTTCGGGCCGATGATGCCGACGATCGCGCCGGGCGGCACCTTGAAGCTGAGGTTGTCGATCAGCAGGCGGTCGCCGTAGGCTTTGGATACGTTGTTGAACTCGATGACCTCGTTACCGAGCCGCTCGCCGACCGGGATGAAGATCTCCTGCGTCTCGTTGCGGGTCTGGTGTTCCTGCGAATTGAGTTCCTCGAAGCGGGCGATACGCGCCTTGGATTTCGCCTGGCGTCCTTTCGGATTTTGCCGCACCCATTCCAGTTCCTGCTTCATCGCTTTCGCGTGGGCGTCGAGTTGTTTCTGCTCGGTTTCCAGGCGCGCGCCTTTCTGTTCCAGCCAGCTCGAGTAGTTGCCCTTCCACGGGATGCCGTGGCCGCGATCCAGTTCGAGTATCCATTCGGCGGCGTTGTCGAGGAAGTAGCGATCGTGGGTGACCGCGACCACGGTACCGGGGAAGCGCACCAGGAATTGTTCCAGCCAGTCCACCGATTCGGCATCGAGGTGGTTGGTCGGCTCGTCGAGCAGCAGCATGTCGGGCTTTTCCAGCAGCAGCTTGCACAACGCGACGCGGCGCTTCTCGCCGCCGGAAAGATTCTTGACCACGGCATCCCACGGCGGCAGGCGCAGCGCATCAGCGGCGATCTCCATCTGGTGTGCGGAATCGGAACCGCCTGCGGCGATGATATTTTCCAGGCGCGCCTGCTCGGCGGCGAGCGCGTCGAAGTCGGCGTTCTCTTCGGCATAGGCGGCATACACCGCGTCGAGCTTGGCTTGTGCTTCCATCACTTCGCCGAGTGCGGATTCCACTTCCTGCTTGACGGTGTTGTTCGGGTCGAGCTGCGGTTCCTGCGGCAGGTAGCCGATCTTGATGTTGGGCAGGTGTTGCACCTCGCCCTCGTATTCCTTGTCCACGCCCGCCATGATGCGCAGCACGGTGGATTTGCCCGAGCCGTTCAGGCCGAGCAGGCCGATCTTGGCGCCGGGAAAGAAACTGAGGGAGATGTCCTTGATGATCTGACGCTTGGGTGGAACGATCTTGCTCACGCGGAGCATGGACATTACGTATTGGGCCATGGTTGATCTTGTATGCAGTTTGGGGAAGGGCGTAGCTTACCGCAAAGCCCTGATAACTAGAAACGACTAAGGCAACTAGAAATGACGCTCCCTATTTGGTATAAGTGCAACCTCTGCCGCCAAATCATCTTGGAGAAATACACATGCAGCATGGACTGAGGATGCGCATCGGCTTGTTTGCCGCCTGCCTGACATTGGCAACCACCGTGTCGGCCGGCGACAACCGGCTCTGGGCAGAAGGGAACGATTACGTTCAGCTGGATGCAGTCGGCGCGACCAACCAGCATCCGGTCAGGTTCAGTGCCGAGCAACTCACTGCGCTGCTCGGCCAATTCTACAAGCGCGAGAGCAACAAGGATCCGGTGCGCTATTTCAGCCAGGATGAGATCAGCCGCATTGCCACCGAGTTGGTTCCCCTTTTCGCCAAGGCCAAGCCCGGTGAGGATATCGAGTTCGGCACCTCGTTCCGCCCCGGCGGTTTCATTCTCTCGCCACGGGCGCTCAACGCCGGCCGATTGTTCATCGAGAACGGTCAGTTGAATCTGCTCATCGGCATGTGTGCCGCAAAGCAGGACATCGCCTACCAGCAGACGTTCGGCAAACATCGCGAACTGGATCACGGCAGCCGGATCAAGCCGGCCGACAATCCCGGCTGCGAATTGCTGGCCGGGAACGACACGGAGCGGGTCAACAACCGCACCGACTGGCTCAGGCTCAACATCAATGCGGCGCTAACTACGAAAGCGGTACCAATGTTCGATAACGCGACACCGTTGACCTTCGGCGCGATCGTGATACCGGCTCAGGCGACCACAGTTGCGCCGGCCACCGGATCAGCCGAACCGGCGCTGCCCGCAAGCGAGACAGAGGAGCGGCTGGTAACGCTCAAGCGCCTGCATGACAAAGGTCTGATCACCGATACCGAGTACGAACAAAAACGCGCAGCGATCCTGAAGGGACTATAGGGGCTGAAGGTCAGGGCACACTGATGCCGGCCTGCAACACGAGGCCGGTTCTTGCGGCGAGGCTGATGGTCGCGTTGCCGCTCAAATCTACCGTTATCGGCGGACCAACAACGCACACATTGGGAGTAACGGTACTGTCGACGCCGCCTTTAAGCACGTCGCAATAGTTGCCCTGCGCGAGTCCGGTGGCAAAGGGCTGCGAAGACAAGACAACTGCTGCTCCGTTGATGGCGACAAAACCCATATTGCCCCGCGAGAAAGCAATCACATTCGCGCCGTTATCCCACCAGTTCGTCTGCGCCGTTCCCGCTACTGCGCGGCGAAAGGCGATCATGTTGGCGATCACCGGGTCGCGGTGTTCGCACACCCACTGGCCTATGGTTGCCAATTCGAGACTTGTTGCACAACCCGGCCCCGTTGCCGGCGGTCCGGCATCTCGACCCGGCTGGGTAGTGCGATCAAAGGCGTAACTCGACATCACGGACGGATAACCATAGGGTTGCGCCAGCATCCAGATGTTCGCAAGGCGGTAGATCGCGCCATCACGATAGGAGATGGGATAGGGGATGCCACTGGAGCGCTGCGTGTCGTGGTTCTCCAGGAAGACCACGGCCTTGTCGGAGGGCATGATGCCCCACGCGGATTCGGAGAACTGATTTCCCGCCGAACCATTGGGGTTGAGTTGTGCCAGGTATTGCCCGCCCGTACCAAGGAACTTGTCGCCCACGCCGCGGAACTTGAATTCGGTGATATCCGTTGTTCCGCCCGAGCTATAGCCCAGCCCGAAGTAATCACGCGCCTTTACCGCCTCGCCGCCGTAATCGATCACCTCGGCGAAGTAATACGGCAAGGGTCTGCTTTCCGCCGCGAGCGTTTGATCGACCCTGGCAAGGATGGCATTCAATTCCACCGGCTGGATATGCTTGGCTGCATCGAGCCGGAACCCCGCCACGCCGAGCCGCGCCAGGCCCACCAGATAATCGGCGATGTGCTGTTGTACCGAGGCCGAGCCGGTGTAGAGGTCGGCCAGTCCGACCAGTTCGCAGTCCTGCACGTTGGCGGCATTCTGGTAATTGTTGACGGAGCAGGGGCTGTGAAAATCGCTCTGCGTGTAGAGGCCGGGATAACTGTATTTGCTGTAGACGCTGCCATTGTTACCGGTGCCGGAGCCGGCGGCCATATGGTTGATGACGGCATCTACGTATATGTCCACACCTGCCGCCTTGCAGCGATTCACCATATCAAGAAATTCGGCTCCGGTCCCGGAGCGGCTCTGGGCAATGTTGTAGCTGACGGGCTGATAGCGCGTCCACCACTGTGCGCCCAGTATGTCCTCCTGCGGCGGTGAAACTTGTACGGCCTTGTAGCCCTCAGTCTTGAGCCGAGTTTCGCATTCGCCGGCTACAGCGCTCCATGACCATTCGAACAGATGAACGAACACGTCGCCTGTTGCCGCATGTCCGCTTGCCATGTAGGTTGCAGCTAGCGAAGGCCGGCTGGCTGGAATACCAGCCCCTCCACCGTCACTACAGGTGGCCAAGCAAAGGCAGGCGACACAGGCCGCTGCCAGATTACGATTTAACAGCATGAGTGCCCGCATTGCTTTTTCTCCGCCATTTGGCCGTTACCGTGGAAAGCAGATTTGACTATCAAGGGATTTCACGGCCCATCGCGGCTTCGAGTAGCTCGAACCACGTCTGGCGATCGAGCACAATATTCTGAGCATCCACCAATTCCCGGATGCGTGGCAGTTTGCCTGAGCCTGACACCGGGCTGATATGAGCGGGATGACGCAAGAGCCAGGCGATTGCCAGTTGTTCACGCGTCACACCCAGTTCAAGTCCCAGTCGCGACAAGGTGCGGTTCAGGGGCGATTCTTCATGCTGATGAGAAAGTGCACCACCCGCAAGCGGCGACCATGCCTGGGGCGTCACACCCAATTTTTGGCATTGATCGAGCGTACCATCGAACAGGCTGTCCAGATGCAAGAGCGAGACTTCGATCTGATTAGTCCGCAACGGCTCGTCCAGTCGACTTTGCAGTAATTCGAACTGATGCGGCAGAAAGTTGGACACACCAAATCCTTCCACTTTTCCTGCGCGTTTGAGCCGATCAAATGTATCTGCGATCTCATCCACGTTCATCAGCGGATCCGGCCGATGGATCAACAATAGATCAAGTTTTTCGACACCCAGACATGACAACGAATTTTCTACCGAATCGATCATGTGCTCGCGACTGGTGTTGTAGTGCTTGACACGATGCGCGGGCCGGGCCGTTGACACGAGAGCGATCCCGCATTTGCTGATCAGCCTGACTCGTGATTTGAGCGCGGGATTCGCTCGCAGCGCCGCGCCGAACATCGGCTCGCATTGATAGTCGCCATAGATGTCGGCCAGATCGAATGTGTCGATACCAAGATCGAGACAAGCGGTGATCAGGCCGGCCAACTGATCCGGGCTCATGCCCCATTGACCGATACGCCACAGGCCCAGGATCAAGCGTGAGTTGGAAGTATCCATGCACTGTGCATTCTGGCGGATCACGCCGGCTGGCGGCGCGATCAATTCATTGACTCCAGCAAGACTGCACCCTGGGCAACGAGGTTGACCACTCCGCCAGTCACCTGGACGGTTATCCCGCTATAGGCGTCACGCACCATTGCGCCGTCCTTGAACACTCCTGCCACCGGGATGCTGACTGCGCCGCTCGCTTTTGGCGCGGCGACCACTCTATCGCCGCCGTAAACGCGGCTGAATGCATAGGGTGTGTCGCCGAGCTTTTGGTGCGCGCCGCGCGCCAACGCCACATGGCGGATGCGGAACTGGCCAAGCTTTTGCCAATGCGCCAGCACCGCTGCATCGAAGCCGGACCAGTTCATGTCGGAGCGGGTGGCTTGCTGCGGATCACCGGAAGTCGCCGGCCCGGCCGGCCTGCCGCTTTCATCGCCATAGAAGATCTGCACGCCACCGGGGGTAAGCAACAGCGCGCTGCCGGCAGCGATCAGTCGGTCGCGCGGATACAGTTTCGTGTCGTGCGAGGAAAGGTAGGACAGGACATCAAAGGACTTGCCATCGGCATTTCCATTGCCTTCACCACCGGCAAGACGGTCGGCGTATTCCGCATAAAGCCGATCCAGTGCTGTCGAATCCTCCAGCTTCTGATCCTGAAAATCGAAATTCAGCAAGCTGTCGAATCCACTATCGAAGTAGGCATCGCGCTCCACGCCATGCGGGTATACCTCGCCCACCATCCAGAACGGTGCATCGTCGATCTTCTTGGCCGGATTCCTGGCTTTCCAATCTGCGAGCGCCTGTATTCCGGCCCTCTTGAGTTCTTGCCACGCAGGCAACTCGACGTGCTTGGCAGTATCGCAGCGGAAGCCGTCGATTCCATAGTCGCGAACCCAGTCGGTCAACCATGCCACCAGATAGCCGCGAACGGTGGTATTGGGCAGGTCAACGGCAGCGGTGTCCTTTTTGCGCTCTTTCAAAAAAAACGGAAGCATGATCGTCGCCGTGCTTTCGGTGCGGAAGTCCGGCAGATAAGCCAACTGCTTGGTCAGGTCATCGCTGCCGCCATCGGGGTAACCGGGCAAGCCCGCACGCACCCAGGCTCCCCCCCACCATTTTCCAAAGTCGAAATTGTTGTAATCGATCTGCTTGTGATAATTCTTGATCGTATAGTTTTCCCAACCCTTCCAAAGCAATTCGGGCAAATATTCCGATAGCGTCTGGATGTCGGCATAACCCGGGTGATTCATCACGATATCAAACAAGACCCGGATGCCCTGCGCGTGGGCGGTATCAACGAACTCGCGCAGCTCTTCCGGGGTGCCCATGTTCTGGTCGAGTCTGGTGTAATCGAGCGCGTAGTAGCCGTGATAGGCATAGTGCTTGAATTCAGCGTTGCCGCCCTGCACCCAGCCGTGTATCTGCTCATAGGGAGCGGTGATCCACAAGGCGTTGACGCCAAGCTGCTTGAAGTAACCGGCTTTCAGTTTGTCGGTCAGTCCCGCCAGATCACCACCGTGGAATGTGCCGATCTCTTCTTTGCCGTCGTTCTGGCGACCATAGCTGTGGTCATTGGCCGGATTGCCGTTATAGAAACGGTCGGTCATCGCGAAATAAACGATTGGGTTCTCGGCGAAGCCCGCCACCGCCGGAACAACGGGCTTTGCAAGCGTCGCGCCTGGTTGAACGGTTACGCAACCGACCAGGAATATAGCTACGAAGCCAAGCAAGGCGGGACGCAGGAATAGCAGCATGAGATGGCCTAGCCAGTAGAACGATCGAAGAGGGAACGCCCGGCAGAAGCCGGGCGCGACCGACAGCTGCGGCTATTTCGCCGCTTGAGCCTTCACTGCATCATCCTTGCTCATGTGGATCGCCGGGCTGCCCGCGTTGATCCAGACTTCCCTGCTTTTGTTGGCATCGTAATTCATGTCCGCGCCACCTTGCTCCTTGGTGTCACCCTTGTGGATGATGTAATTCACAACCTTGGTCTCGCCAAACTTGCTCAGAGGAAAGTGCCAATACACGCCGAAACTATCGCAACCGGTGGGCATGCGCGGAATGAACCAATTGGTGATACCGATGTTGGGTGATTTCCACAGATGCACACCCCAGTCGTCATATTTGCCGTCGGGCCGGTTGTAATGGATGCCCGCCTGACCGTCGGGAAGTGGTACGTCCTTGCAATCCTCGGCAGCGGCAGTAAGGCTCGTCAGGACAAATGCAGCAACCGCTGCAGCGTTGATAAAATTGCGCTTGTTCAACATTTCAATTCTCCTTCTCTTGGGTTGGTACTTCTTCTAAATGGCTCGCGCTCGATGGCCTGCAATACGGCCAAGGTCGCTAACCCTTTACTCCGCCGGCGGTGAGACCGGAAATCATCCACTTCTGGGCAAACAGGAAAACGACGGTGATCGGCAATCCCGACAAGATCGCCGCAGCGGCAAAATCTCCCCACAGATATTTTTGCGGGTAGAGATAATTCTTTACGCCGACAGCCAGCGTGAGATTGTCCGTGCTCTTCAACATTATCGACGCAACAGGATACTCATTGATCCCGGAAATGAACGCCAACAAGAACACCACCATCAATATCGGCACGATCACGGGCAATATCACATAACGGAAAGCCTGGAACGCCGTCGCCCCATCCACTTTGGCCGCCTCTTCGATCTCGACCGGGATGGTTTCAAAATATCCCTTGATGGTCCAGATGTGAACCGCGATCCCGCCGGTATACGCCAGGACCAGACCACCATGGCTTTCGATCCCCAGCCAGGGTATATAACTGCCGATCCGGTCGAAGATCGTATAGATCGCAACCAGCGCAAGCACGGTCGGAAACATCTGAATGAGCAGGAGTCCGTTCATCATGGACTTCTTGAACATGAACTTCATGCGGGCAAAGGCATACGCGCTGGTGGTCGATAACACCACGCCGATCAATGCCGAAAGCAATGCGACTTTCACCGAATTCCATAACCAGAGCAACACCGGAAACTGCGGTTCCATCAACGTCCCGTCTGTCCCCTGATAGGAAAATCCAAAAGCCAATGCCCAATGCTCCATGCTGATGTACTGCGGAATGATGCTGCCTGTTGCAAAATTGCCCGGTCTGATGCTGATTGAAAAGATCATCAGGAATGGGAACATGATCAGGCAAATGAACCCGATGATCGCAATATGAGCCAGCACCACCCTCCAGCGATGCGACTTATCAAGAACTACAGCCATGAGAGCTCTCCTCTATATTCTCATTCGCACTTTTCATATTTTCAACGCGCTTCCTGTGCGTTGACTTTGGTCAGTCGCATATTGATCAGGGACAGGACTGTGACCATCAAGAACAGTATGGTGGAGATCGCGGCAGCAAGACCGAAATTCGCCCCCGAATCTTCGAAAGCTATCCGGTAGGTAAAGGACACCAGCAGATCCGTGGTGCCCGCCGGCACTTTGGTATCAAGGAAATCAGGGCGTCCGCCGGTCAGCAGTATGATCAACATCACGTTGTTGAAGTTGAAAGCAAAGCTGGCGATCAGCAATGGCATGATCGGTTTAACAATGAGCGGCAGGGTTATCCTGAAAAAATTTGTCAAAGGCCCGGCACCCGCAATCGCGGAGGCTTCATAGAGATCGGGCGGAATGGCCTTGATCAGCCCCATGGATACCACCATCATGTAGGGAAAGCCCAGCCAGGTGTTCACGATAAGCAACATGGATTTCGCCAAGATCGGCGTGGAGAACCACGATGGGTGCAGGCCGAACAGCATCTCCAGGATCTGGTTGATCTCACCGGTATTCTGATTGAACAGACCCTTGAAGATCAGAATGGAAATGAACGCGGGTACCGTATAGGGGATAAAGAACATCGTCTGGTAGAAAGCGCGGCCGCGCAAGGCTTCCCATTCCATCAATACCGCCAGAACGATACCGACACTGAAAGCAAAAAGTACGGTCAGACCGGCGAAGATGACCGTCCACATAAAGATCCGGAAAAATGGCTGGCTGAAGGACTCATCGGAAAATATCTTGGTGTATTGCGACCATCCCACCTGTGTCGTATATCCGGGAGTCAACTGCTCACCCGACGACGTTTCGAAAAATCCGGTATTCATATTGGGCGTCAACACGGAATTATCCTGCTGGTTGGTCAGCGACCCGTCAGCATTTTCTTTATAGAGTTTGCTGACGGCACCATACTGGCGCAAACCGGTCACACTCAGCAGATGTCCGTTCGGCAAGCGAAAGGACACCAATTTGAGATTCGGCAGATAACTGATAAGCACTTTGGTATCGACAGGCTCGGCAAGAGCCGCATCGCCGGCATCCGGGGAGTTGGCGTCGACTATGATCGGTCCCTTGTATGGCGCCAGGGGAGGGCTGACGAATACCTCGCCCTGCTCGTCTTCCAATCTGACGCGGAAAGCATGGCCATCGCGATGCAGGGTGAAATCATAACTTTGCCCGCCTTCGATCATGTAGGTCTGATCAAGAAAATATTGCGTGGCGCGTTCGAAGCTGAGCAGATGCCGGGAACTGTAATTGGTAAAACTGATGGCAAAGGTATACACGATCGGAAACACGACAAACACCAGTGTCGCCAAAAGCCCCGGGAATAGATAGCGGTATGAATAGGCGCGCGAAGATGTATAGACAAACACGCCGAATGCCAATACGGCAAGGCAAACCAGCGCAAGCATGAACTCGCCCGCCATGTAGATGATGGCTACTACATACAAGCCAAACAACACGGCTGCGGCAGAGACGAGTTGCTGGCCGATCTTTTCCAAACTGCGACTCATGCGTCCTTACTCCCATGGTGAGCTAGTTACCGGCTCGGATGAATCGACTATGCAATGATGTCCGGATAATCGATTTGTCCGAACCCTCCCGCGAGGGATGGCTCGAATGAAGGCGGCGGATGACGATTCGCCGCCGTCCGGCTTACTTGGCGGTCATGCGCTTTGCTGCGTTATCCAAAGCTTCTTTGGGCGTTTGACGACCGTTGGCGAGATTACCCAAGGCCGGTGCCATGGACGACCAGAAGCGACCCATCTCGGGATTGTTCGGCATCGGGTGGCCGGCAGCAGCCGATTCCATGGTCGCCTTGATGGCGGGATCGTTCTTGAGTTTTTCAAAGTAGGCCTTGTTGGCCGGCACACCCAATGGCGTTGCGGCATTCATCGCCTCCAGGCCCGGTATCGTCAGCAGGTTCTTTTCCAGGAACTCGACCGCCAATTCCTTGTTGACGCTGGAATGGTTGATCATGCAACCCAGCACGCCGATGAATGGTGCCGCCGGCTTGCCTGCCACAGATGGGATCAGTGCGACCCCGAAATTGATCTTCGACTTCTTGAGGTTGTCCCATGCCCAGGGGCCGTTGATCATCATGGCGACGTCGCCGCTGTTCACCCCGGCCTCCGTATCAGAACCCGAGGTATCCTCCGGTACGATGCCTTCCTTGACGAACCTGGCCAGCAATTCGGCACCCTTCAGGGCGCCTGCATTGTTCACGCCGGTATCGGTTGCGTCATAGGAACCATCCGGCTTTTGCTTGTAGGGGTAACCGCCGTTCGCGGCCAGCAGCGGCCAGGTGAAGTAAGTGTTCTGGTATTCCCAGAGTATCGCGCTCTTGCCCTTTGCCTTCAGCATTTTATCCAGCGACGGGATCTCCTCCATGGTCCTGGGCGGCTTGGGTACCAGGTCCTTGTTGTAGATCAGGGCGATGGCTTCGATCGAGATCGGGTAGGCCCAGATCTTGCCATTCATGGTGAAGGCATTCCATGCCATCGGTGCGATCTCTTTCTGGAACTTCTTGGAAGGCTTGACCGGATCGATCAGACCCGCGGCGATCCATTCGCCGGCACGATCATGCGGCCAACACCAGATATCCGGCCCCTTGCCGGCGGCGGCGGCTTGCTGAAATTTCCCGGGAGCATCTTCCGGATGTTCAACGATCACCGGCACACCGGACTTCCTGGTGAATTCGTCGCCGACCTTTTGAATGCCGGCGTACCCCTTGTCGGCATTGATCCAGAGCGAGAGTTTGCCCGGCTCAGAGGCATGTGCAGTGCAAAAGACCGAGGCCAATGCAAGTGCTACGAGTGTCTTGTTCGAAGTCATGATTACTCCCTTCAGTTTGTGATTGTAGAATTCAGTCGTTTGTTTATTTTTTCCCGCTGCGTAAAGCTACAAAGTCCTGACCCGCCGGAATGCCGCTCCGGCTTCGTCAAACAGGTAACACCGGCCCGGCGGCAGATGCACGCTGATTTTCTCGCCTACTTTTGCATCGTGAGCTGCGTCGGCACGAACCACGAGAGGCTCCAAAGCGCCCGGCGCCTGAAGATAAAGCACGGTTGCCTCGCCAAGGTGCTCGATCGCGATCACTTCTCCGCTGAGCGTATTGCCGCTCGTGTCGAACTTCCAGTGCTCGGGACGAATACCCACCGTGACCTTGGCACCTGCCACTCCTTCGCGGGCATCCACGGTCGTCTCGATCATGCTGCCATCCGTCAGCTGCACAGTGGCGGTCTCATCCGAAGCAGATACCAGCTTCCCCTCGATGAAATTCATTTTCGGTGAACCGATGAAACCGGCCACAAACAGGTTGCGCGGGTGGTGATACAGGTCAAGGGGTGAGCCGACCTGTTCGACATTCCCAAAAGACAAGACGACGATCCGGTCGGCCAGAGTCATGGCCTCGACCTGGTCGTGCGTCACATAGATCATGGTGGTACTCAGATCACGATGCAGCTTGGTGATCTCGATGCGCATCTGTACCCGCAGCGCAGCATCCAGATTCGACAGCGGCTCATCGAACAGGAACACCTCGGGCTTGCGGACTATGGCACGACCGATTGCGACACGCTGGCGCTGTCCGCCGGACAACTCCTTGGGCTTGCGTTCCAGTAGCGGCTCGATCTGGAGGATCTGCGCCGCACGTGCAACGGCCTCCTTCATTTGATGCTTGTTCATACCCGCCAGCTTCAGGCCAAAGGCCATGTTCTCGGCGACGGTCATGTGAGGGTAGAGCGCATAGCTTTGAAAAACCATCGCAATGCCGCGCTTGGATGGCGGGATGTCATTGCATTGCTTGCCGCCGATATAAAGCTCGCCGGCGGTGATGTCCTCCAGCCCGGCGATCGCTCGCAACAGAGTCGACTTTCCGCAACTCGACGGACCGACAAAGACGACAAATTCACCGTCTTTGATATCAAGATCAATGCCGTGCAATATCTCAATATTTCCAAACGACTTACGAATACCGCGCAAGACGACATCGGACATATCTGTCTGCTCCATCCATGATTCACTACATCTTATTATCGGGAGAGTATTGGTTAACTCTTTGCAGACAAGCAGCCTGAGGATCGGATTCGATCATCGCATTTGCCCAAAGAGATACCTGAACCCGCTTGTCTCAACGCAAGACGACTCGCTGATCAGACTCCCAGAGATGAAGCAGGCGGGCGAACCCGCCTGCACACCTGGACTACATCAGCCGTAGTGCTTCAACTTACCACCAGGCTTCCATCTGGACGCCGTAGGACCGGCCGCTTGTTTCAGTTGCAAAGGAAGGAATCCCCACCAGGCAATCGCGGCCGGTACATGCGCTGGCGCCGCCGGTGTTCCAGCTTGCCATCGTGTAGTAGGCACGCAGAACCGGACGGGCAAAGAAGCCGCTACCCATCGATATTTGCGGTGCGATCGTCAGCTTGTTCAGGTGGTTGGTCCCGGCTGCGATATCTGCAACGTTACCTTTTACCTGGGACCGGCCTGCCTCAACGGCAAGGCTGAACACTTCGGTGAAGTGGTACACCGGACGAATGACAATCGAGGTGGATGTCTTAGCCGATGTGAACCAATTGAACTTCTCCTTGCCGTGTGCCAGGAAGGCTTGACCGTTCAAGTGGTCGCCGAACTCGAAATTGGCTGCATCGATGATACGCCATGCATTATGCTCAGAGGGGTTTGTAGCAGAGGCCCACCAGAGTCCGGCACCATTGAGAGTACCTGCGTTACGTGCCACTTGAAGCGTCAAGCCGTTCTGTATTCCACCAAACATTACGATCGAATGGGTCGCCCAGGCAGACCAGCCCTTTGCATCTCCACCTGTGGCGGGGGCATTGTTGCCGCGGATGATGTTGGCACCCAAGCCCAATGATCCGGCTGCCCCAAGGTTGATGCCTTCTAGGCGGAAGTCATGGTTGGATATCTGTTTGGTAGGATCACCAATTGTAGTTGCACGAGCCAGTCCTTGGGTATCAGTAGCACCCAAGTTCACCCAACTCGAGTCGCCCGCACGCATCAACGCGTAAGAGAACTTGCCGAAACCAAGGTCGATGTTCTCGATACCGGCACCGGGGCCGGTCACTTCCAGCCAGAACAAATCGACGATATGCACATCCTTGCGATTGTAGTAGCGCTTGCCGACCCAAGCGGTGGCCTTGGCGAAGGCGCCATCGCCGAAGCCCTGGGCCGTAGCGTAGGCTTCACGCCACGCCGGGACGGATTGTTCATAGTCCTGGTTCTGTTGCGCACCGAAAGCCATCAGGGTATGAACCGCAAACTTGGTGCCATCGCTTTCGCCCATGGTGCTGCCCAATGCGATTTCACCGTAGGTGTCGCATTCATTGCCCAAACGCCCCGCACCCCCGACCGAACCCTGCGCGAGCGCAGAGTCACCGTTCAGGCGAAAGCACGCCTCCTTGCCATTCTTGGAACTGCTACCGGAACCGCTACCGCAGGTAGCCGTTGAAATCAACTGCAGCCATCGCGGATTGCGCCGCGAACGCCATCACGAGTACAGCAACCAGCTTCGTCTTTATAGTCATTTTATCGCTCCCCTCCGATTGGTTGAATAAACCGGAAACACTACTGCTTCCAGTCCGGTGTACTCACCGGTACCCCTGAAATAGGGGGGCTTGCTCGACGAACCCGCCGGAGAAAAGGGCCATCTCGCTACGCCATTCCCGGCATTGTCATGCAGCACGTTGCCGGTTTAAAACGGCATCTCTCTGCGGAGATGTCAATAAAATCCATGAATTGCACATCAATAATCAAGCCAAACAAAAAACATGAGTCCCTGAAAAAACCTGGCTGGCACAAGTAACTGCCCGACCGTGACGGATTTACGAATCCGAAGTTCTGCGCGATGCATAACCAGATCCAAATCCTGTATGGCTATACACAACTTCAGGCAATAACCTGATATTCCGTTTGTGCGCTTGCTCGATGAGAAGCATCGGGTCATCGATACTGCCGAATCGCGGTCCCATCGCCGTGGAGTCATCGACACGGTTACCGTGGAAACCACTGTGCTTGAATTCCGGAATTCCGGATTTTGCCGAGGCGTTGGCGTTAGGACTTTGGGTGATTTGTCTGGGGATGGGTGTTAAGAAAATGCACAGCGGGAGACACAGCGCGTATCGAGCCATGGAATGGTCGGCGGGGCGCGTTCTGAAATTCATTTCAGAGATGTGTGGAAAAAATTCAGCTGCAATTGCATTCTCCTCGTGCTGCTGACATGCATACCGCGCAAAGCCCGACTCCGGATGTCCATAACGGCAGCTCTGTGCCTTAATGGAGTCCAGTGACAGTGCCAAGTCATTGTTGCACCGAAAAATATTGCTTGTCAATGTATTGTATGCGGTCAGCACAAAATACGATGCAGGTACGGGTTCACGATATGCAGCCAGGCATCATCTCAGCTTGATCTAGGACCATATGAGCGACAGTACGCGGCGTTGATAGCGCGAGCATTGCCGAATGTCTCAAAAACTGTCGCCTGAATTCATTAGGCTCGAACCAGCAACACGGGAACCAACGCCCCGCGCACCACATCTTCGGCGACACTGCCCAGCAGCAAACGGCTCAAGGCAGAACGCCCATGAGTGCCGATGACGATCAGGTCGGCCGGCCAACTCCGGGCCTCCCTGTCGATCACAATGGCGACGCGTTCACCGGACACATCAAGCAGCGCAGTTTCTGCCGTCATGCCCGATTGCTGCACTTTTTCTGCGGCCTGCGCGAGAGCGCGCTCGCCGGTGTGGCGCACCGCTTCCTGCAGGGCGGCATAATCGATAAACGCAAAGCCCTCGGCATCCAATGGATAGGTTTCTTCGATCACATAGACCAATCGCAATTTGGCCTTGCCAGCCGCCAGCTTGATCGCCTCCAACAGTGCCCGCTCGGCAGTCGCACTGCCGTCGATCGGAACCAGAATGCGTTGGTACATGATCACCTCCCGGGTTTTTCCTGCTCGATGCGCAGGCCTATTTCAATTCTATGCCTGTTTTATGGCTGGTTGGGTCACACAGCGTGTGGATTGATTTTCGTGTCGCCGAGTCTTTTCAGGATGAGCCGGATCGACGGTCCGCTCCCGACACGATGCGGAAATTCAGGCTGAGTACACCGCCCGTATCCTTCCCGGCCAATTTGATGTTGCCCTGGAGAGAGCAGGGGGCAAGAAAAAATGCTCGATAAGCTTGACGGCTCGAAACGAGATATGGAAAAGCAGTTGTTGCGGCTTCTGAAATTCATTTCAGAAGCCGTTGGGTTGTTAGCGCCGAATTATGAGGTGGAAGTTACTCCGATAGATATTGCTGAGCATGATTTTGCCAGTTAGAGAGGGGATATTTGGAAACGACAAGGGGTAAAGCTACTTCTGACAAGCTATCACCATTTCAATAATGATTTTCCCAGCCACATGCCAATCATGCCGATAAGTATCATCGGCAGGTAATGCCACTCGATGACATGCATGATGGAATCGGTCGGCTCATAGAGCCTCAGCCACAACGCGCCGACGCTGAAGGCGGCAAGGATCGCGATGCCGCCCGCCCAATATTGATGCGTGCTGGCAAATTTGCGCATCACAAAGAATATCCATACCGCCGGTAATATCGCCAGCAGGGTGATGCTGAGGGTGCATTCAATGCTGTGAACCGGAGGCTGAGAAGGCGGGCTGTCGGCGCGCCAGGCAAACAGCATCACCAGCGCGAACAGGGCGAACATCAGCGCAGGTGCCAGCGCGACACGGCGCATCTGGTGCAGGTCCGGGAACGACAGCAATGCGGCGCTCAGGCTGGTGACAACGAAGATGCCGGCCAGCGCCGCGATCTCTGCGGCGAACCAGGGCTCATGCAGTTTCACCATCAGGTCGGGCCGGAAACCGGAAAGCATCAGCGCCACGGCGAGATAGAACACCGCGGCCGCGATCCATTCAAGGCTCAGCAGAACAGGATGGTGGGCGGGCTTGACCGTTGTCCCATCCTGTACAAGCTTGTCTATCAGTTCGTCCATGTTTCCCATCATCTTTCCAATTTCTGGCGCAATATCTTGTAGGCGCGGTGTGCAGCGACCTTTACCGCGGACTCTTTCATGCCGATCTTTGCGGCGACTTCCCTGGCCGTGTAACCTTCCTGGTGCATCAGGCGCAGGATGGTTGCCTGTTTTTCGGGAAGTTTTTCGACTTCCCCGCTGATGGATTCGTATGAAATGGCAGATTCGGTTACAGGTTCATGCAAAAAATCTTCCAACTCGGACAGGTCGTCGGCATGGTGCAGTTGATCCGAGTAATGCGCGCGCAAGTGATCCTGCAGGCGGAACCTGGCGATGGCATACATCCACGGCTTGTATGGGCGGTTGCCGTCGTAGGTGTGGCGCGCCTTGTGGATGGAAATCAGGATCTCCTGCAACAGGTCGTCCACTTCGCTGGTGAAGTTGAGGCGTTTTGCCAGGAATGGCCGGAGCAGGCGTGAGGTTTCCTGCAACAAAGCGGCATAGGCGCGCTGGTCCCCGGTCAGGGACTGTTTCATCAGCGCTGCCAGATTGTCGGTATTATCGGTCACCCGAGTTCCATGAGTTGATTGTGTAACCTTAATTCGGCCGTGCCCGAATTACCGGGCAGTGATGGCGAATCATAACTGGTTTCGAGCCCCGGTTTGAACCGGATGAGAGGATCGCCACTCGAAGAAGACTCACAGCAGGAGGGATGCATCATGCAACGCAGACAATTCTTGTTCACGTTATCAGGCATCACATTGGCGTTTGCCACGCGTTCTTACGCCGGGTTAGGTAACGGCAAGGTGACTGTCATGCAGTTTTCCGATGACGGAAAATCGCTCGGTCTTGCCACCCTGGACAAGGTGCGCAAGGAGGCCGAGTGGAAAAAGCGCCTGTCACCACTGGCTTATGAAGTGACCCGCCAACAGGGCACCGAGCGGGCGTTCTCGCAACCGGGCTACGACCGGCACGAGCCGGGATTGTATCGCTGCGTGTGCTGCGACAACGCGCTGTTCGATGCGAAGACCAAATACGACTCAGGCACCGGCTGGCCGAGTTTCTGGCAGCCGATCGCCGCAGAGAACGTGCGCGAGAATGTCGACCGCCTATTCGGCATGCGGCGTGTCGAAGTGCTGTGCACCTTGTGCGACGCGCATCTGGGTCATGTGTTCGACGACGGGCCGAAGCCGACCGGCTTGCGCTATTGCATGAATGCGGTGGCGCTGCGCTTTGTGCCAGTTTCGTAGGGGCGTATGGCAATACGCCCTTTGGTTCATTCACAGGGCGTATTGCCATACGCCCCTACAGGAGTTTTTTCTTGTTGATCTTTGTTCTTGTCTATCTCGGTGGTGTGCTGACCATCTTCAGCCCGTGCGTGTTGCCGGTGCTGCCGTTCATCTTCGCGCGTTCGGACCAGTCGTTCCGGCGTTCCGGTCTGCCTATCCTGATCGGCATGGCGGTGACCTTCGCGGTGCTCGCCAGTTTGGCGGCAGTCGGCGGAGCCTGGCTGGTCGGGATCAATCAATATGGCCGTTATGCGGCGATGCTGCTGTTATTGCTGATGGGGTTGGCACTGGTCTTCCCGGCTTTGTCGGAACGCCTGATGCGTCCATTCGTTGCATTCGGCGGACGATTGCAACAGCACGCCGACAGTCAGGCCAGCATCAGGGGTTCGCTGTTGCTGGGTGTGGCGGTGGGGTTCTTGTGGGCGCCCTGCGCCGGGCCGATCCTGGGACTGGTGCTGGCGGGCGCGGCTTTGAACGGCGCGAATCTTTACAGCGCGATGTTGCTGCTGGTGTTCGCCGCCGGGGCCGCGACTTCGCTGGCGGTC
>JBGSKJ010000010.1:0-11579 GCA_041741275.1 Gallionella sp. | reverse complement strand
CTCTTCCGCAGCCACGCGAGGTGGACGGGGTGGTCTGGGTTGACGCGGCTCACGCGGCTCACGCGGTTCGCGCGGCTCTTGCGGTTTGGCAGTGACTTCAGCCTGGCCCGGTTTGTTGCGCGGTTCATTGCGGTCGCGATTGCCGCCGCCTTCGCCGCGTTCTCCGCGCCCACGACGCTTGCCGCCGTTGCCTTCACCACGTTCACTGCGCTCACCACGTTGGGGACGCGGTGCGTTGCGCGGCCTGCCGGCGGCAGGTTTGGCTTTGGGTTGTTCTTCCTCGGACAGGGATTTTATCCAGCCGAAGAATTTTCCAAGGATCGTTGGCTTGACTGCTTCAGCCTGTGTCGGCGCGGGTTGGGCCGGGGTGACACCCTGAACCACGGCGTGCGCGCGTATGCCTTTTTGCTGCTCTTGCGCGCCGTTTGGCGACTTTTCTTCAAGCGGTTTTTCCACCAGCTTGTAACTGGCCTGCAGCACTTCGCTGGTCATGTCATCAAGACGCAGGCGGCTGATGTTGTAGTTGGGTGTTTCCAGATGCGGGTTGGGTATCACCGTGATCGCCACTTTCAGGCGCGATTCGATGCGGTGGATGTCGGCACGCTTCTCGTTGAGCAGGAATGTGGCGACATCCACGGGTACCTGGACATGGATCGCCGTGCTGCTTTCCTTCATCGCTTCCTCCTGGATGATGCGCAGGATGTGCAAGGCGGAAGACTCGGTGCCGCGGATGTGGCCGATGCCGCTGCAACGCGGACAGGAAATATAGTTGCTTTCGCTCAGGCTGGGTTGCAGGCGCTGGCGGGACAATTCCAGCAGACCGAAGCGCGAGATCTTGGCGGTCTGCACGCGCGCACGGTCATAGTGCAGCGAGTCGCGCAAACGGTTCTCCACGTCGCGCTGGTTGCGGCTGCTCTCCATGTCGATGAAGTCGATCACGATCAGGCCGCCCAGGTCGCGCAAGCGCAGCTGGCGGGCGATCTCTTCCGCCGCCTCGAGGTTGGTGTTGAGCGCAGTGGCCTCGATGTCCGATCCCTTGGTGGAGCGCGCCGAGTTGATGTCGATGGAAGTCAGCGCTTCGGTATGGTCGATCACGATCGCGCCGCCGGAAGGCAGGCGCACTTCGCGCGCGTGGGCCGATTCGATCTGGTGTTCGATCTGGAAACGCGAGAACAGCGGCACGTCGTCGATATAGCGTTTGATGCGGCCCACGTTGTTCGGCATCACCGTACTCATGAACGCCAGGGCTTGCTGATACACTTCTTCGGTGTCGATCAGTATCTCGCCGACATCGGGGTTGAAGTAGTCGCGGATCGCGCGCACCACCAGGCTGCTTTCCAGGTAGATCAGCGACGGCGCTTTCTCCGATTCTGCCGCGCCCTCGATCGCATCCCATAATTGCTTGAGGTAATCGAGGTCCCATTGCAGTTCTTCTTCGTTGCGTCCGATACCGGCGGTGCGCGCGATGATGCTCATGCCTTGCGGCACGGCGACATGCGCCAGTACTTCGCGCAACTCGTCGCGATCTTCGCCCTCGATACGGCGCGAAACGCCACCGCCGCTCGGGTTGTTCGGCATCAGCACGATATAGCGGCCAGCCAGGCTGATGTAAGTAGTCAGCGCCGCGCCCTTGTTGCCGCGCTCGTCTTTTTCTACCTGCACCAGCAACTCCTGGCCTTCGCGCAACGCTTCCTTGATCGAAGGACGATTGCCGCTGTTTGGCTGGAAATATTGCGGGGAAACTTCTTTGAACGGGAGGAAGCCGTGGCGGTTGCCGCCGTATTCGACGAAACATGCTTCCAGGCTGGGCTCGAGGCGGGTGATGACGGCTTTGTAGATGTTGCTCTTGCGCTGCTCTTTGCCGGCGGTTTCAATGTCCAGGTCTATCAGTTTCTGACCGTCGACAATGGCGACACGGAGTTCTTCCGGTTGTGTCGCATTGAATAACATGCGTTTCATTTTATTGTCTCCCGCGCTCTGACACGGGCGAGACCAGGCTACACGCGGTTAGGCGTTAGAGAGGAGCAATCGTGCAAACAGTCTTGTAAAGTGCAATCGGTTGGTCAATTCGGTTCTCTATCAGTAGTTGGTCTTACAAATTCGTTCTTTGGGACTTCTGCATCGGTGGCTGCGTGTGCATTGCTGCATACGCTACGCCGACTGGTGCAAAAGTACCTTAGGGGGTATCGCAGCCTTGGCTGCAACACGTAAAATCCACAGGTGCTTTGAGCGCGCAAATCTATTACTATCACTGCTGGTTCCGGTGAGTGATATTAACCGGGCTGCGGCTGGAAGGGTGGCGGTACATGTACCGTCGCTTGTGCCATAAAGATCCTTGGCGGCCAGTTTTTATGGCGTAGGGATATATATTGCATCCCAAACTTACCCAATCCAAAACGCGCGAGCGGCGAAGTATAAGCAAAATGAATGGTTTAAGCAAAGATTCTGTCACTTTTCTGACCATCGATGAAAGTGGCGAGGGCCAGCGCATCGACAATTTCCTGTTCAAACACCTGAAAGGCGTGCCGAAAAGCCACGTTTATCGCATCCTGCGCGGTGAAGTGAGGGTGAACAAGAAGCGCATCGACCAGACCTATCGCCTGAAAATTGACGACCTGCTGCGCATCCCGCCGATCCGCGTCGCGGAAAAGCACGAGATCGAGCAAACGCACATACCAGCGGTGGAATTCCCGATCATTTACGAGGACGACGCGCTGGTAGTGGTGAACAAACCCTCGGGCGTGGCGGTGCATGGCGGCAGCGGGGTCAGTTTCGGGGTCATCGAGCAGATGCGCCGCGCGCGCCCGCAAGCCAAGTTTCTGGAACTGGTGCACAGGTTGGACCGCGAGACATCAGGGGTGCTGCTGCTGGCGAAGAAGCGTTCCGCATTGACCGCGATGCACGAGATCATGCGCGAGGGCAACAGCGACAAGCGTTATTTCGCGCTGGTGCTGGGGCAATGGAAGAACGCCAAGCAACACGTCAAATTGCCGCTGCACAAGTTCGACACCCCGCAAGGCGAGAAGCGCGTGATGGTAAGGGAAGACGGGCAGGCCTCGCACACTATCTTCGCGCTGCAAAAGAGCTGGGCGCCACAAAATGACTGGCCCGGATTTACCCTGCTGGAAGCGCAACTCAAGACTGGGCGCACCCACCAGATCCGCGTGCATCTTTCACATCTCGGCTTTCCGATCGCCGGGGACGACAAGTACGGCGACTTTGCGCGCAACAAGGTGTTGATGAAACAGGGATTGAAGCGCATGTTTTTGCATGCCTACAGCATCGCGTTCGCGCATCCGCTGACGGGGGAGGAGATGCGGCTGGTTGCGCCGCTGCCGAAGGAGTTGGAGAGTTTTATTGTGAGGCTGGATGCGGGCGTACAACCGAATTCGTAGGATGGGTTGAGCGTAGCGATACCCATCGCTATCATGCGCACATGACAAATTACCGTCGCAGCCGCATTGCCGGAGCCAGCTATTTCTTTACGATCAATCTTGCAGTTTTGTAGGGTGCGTTATACGCACCATGGTGCGCACAGCGCAACCTACATGATTACCCTTTAGTCTTCGTCAAAAACACCGTCACTTCCTCGCGGTCGTGGTAAAGCTGTTTGGCCATCATCTTGTAATTGATACCTTCTTCATTCAGCCGTTTGCGGATGCCGCCCAATGCGCTGTCCAGCGCGTCGACGCGCTTTTTCATCGGCAGTTTCAGATTGAAGATCGCGTGTTTGCACCAGCCTGCCGCGAACCATGTGCCAATCAGCGTGGCGACTTTGGAGGGCTGTTCGACCATGTCGCACACCAGCCAGTCCACTGCTTTGCGTGGCGCGTATTTGAAACCGTCCTGCTTGAGATGTTCCACCAGCGTATGATTCTCCAGCACACCCTTCATCGGGCCGTTGTCCACCGCTGTCACACGGATGCCGCGCTTGACCAGTTGCCAGGTCCAGCCGCCGGGCGCAGCACCCAGATCCACCGCCTGCATGCCCGATCTCAGCAAGCGTGTCTGTTCGCTGCGATCCATGAACACCTCGATCGCCTCGGCAAGTTTCAGCGTGGAGCGGCTTGGCGCTTCGGCGGGCATCTGCTGGCGGATGATGCCCATGAAGGCAGTCGCGCTGTTGTGCGGGTCGCTGGTGCCGATCAGCGCGGATGATTTGTCGGGAAAGAAGAGATGCAGGCGGGCCGTGCGGGGATCATCCTGCAAGCGCCCCTGTTCCCGCAACGCGTTCTCCAGCAACGGTTGAAAGCGCCGCGTGAAGGTCGTCAACAGTTTGCCTTCGTTGGTGTCCGGCACTTCCAGCCACAGCGTGCCGAAGTTGCCGGGCAGTGTGCCGATAGCAGCGAGTATCGGCGTCAAACGGTCACGTTCAGGCAATGGCGCTATGGATTGATGCAGGCGGATCAGCTGGCGCGCGAAGATCAGTTCGCGAAAATTCAATGCTTGCTCGTTGAGTGTGATGACAACATAGCCGCTGTCGGCGACGATGGCGGGTTGCTCGGTGACTATGATGGGCTTTTGTTGTTTTGCCTGGCGCAATGCTTCCTGCGCGCAATCCTGCTCGAAGCCGGGGCGGCAATACAGCAGCCAATGAGTGTGTGGTGATTTTCGCATGCGCGCATTGTGGGGAGATGTGGCGCGCTTGGCAATGACTTTTCCGGAACTTAAGTCTTGTTTTTGAAGCCTGCCGTCTTGTTGCGAACTTTCTGATTGAACCGGTCTCTGTCAATGACGAATCTCTCGTGGGTTCCCGTTGCGATGATGTCCACACCATCGTCTGCTTCCACCTCAAAGACCAGCTTCCGGCCATCGACCTTGACCAGTTTCACCCGTGCGGTCACCAGTAGTCCGGGTGGTGTGGCGGCGGTATGGCTGACATTGATATGTGTGCCCAATGATTGTTCTTCAGGCCAATCCAGGTGCGGCTTGATGGCATCGATGCAGGCCCATTCCAGAAATCCCACCATGAAGCCCGTGGCGAACACCTCCGGCATCTCCTGGAATTCGGCAGATTCAGGGTAGAGTGCAGGAACTGTTTTTGTATCGGGCACGCGGAAAGAAAATTGGTGTTCTATCCCGGGTTTCAGGGTGTCTTTCAAGATATGCTCCGCTGGCTGGAAGTCGGCTGAGACTTTAAGCCCCGTCTGGTTTCAGGTCAATAGGACATTCTGTTTGCATTCAGCAACCACGTGTAAGGTGGTAATATCCGCGCCTCTTTTTTCTGTGCTCGGGTAATGAGTAAACGCTACGATCTGATCGTGTTCGACTGGGATGGCACGGTGATGGATTCGACCGCGGTGATCGCGGGTTCGATACAGGCCGCGTGCCGCGATCTGGGTTTGACCATACCCGATGATGAAACCGCGCGGCATGTGATCGGCCTGGGACTGGATCAGGCGTTGCGTTATGCCGTGCCCGACATGCCGGAAGCGCTGCGCCCCGATCTGGTGGCGCGCTATCGCCATCACTTTCTGGCGCAGGATCAGGCGATCCCGTTGTTCGAGGGCGCGCGCGAGACGATAGCGGAATTGCATGAAGCCGGTTACCGGCTGGGTGTGGCAACCGGCAAGAGCAACGCGGGCCTGGGTCGGGCGATGGAATCCTCCCAAATGAAGCAGTTTTTTCATGCGACGCGCACTGCGGACCAGACTTTTTCCAAGCCCGATCCGGCCATGCTTTATGAACTGATGGAAGAGCTGGGTGTCAGTGCCGGGCGCACGCTGATGGTGGGCGATACCACCCACGATGTGCAGATGGCGCAGAATGCCAAGGTGGATGTGGTGGCGGTGGGTCACGGTGCGCATCCGCCTGAGCAGTTGCGGGAACTGAATCCGCTCGCGCTGGTGGGGGATTTTGCGGAATTAAGGGCGTGGCTGAGAGCAAATGCCTAGAACCGTGAAACGTGAAGATGAAGCTGTGAAAGGTGAAGGTAAAACTGTGAAACGTGAAATGTAAAGACCGGTTCTACGTTTCACCTTTCACTTTTCACATTTCACCAAAAAGTCTTATTTAAGGAGTCATGATGTCAGACCAAAACAACAACTGGGAACGCGGCGTGCTGGAAAAACTGGCGCTATCGGCATTGCAGGAACAGCGCCGCGCGCGGCACTGGGGGATCTTTTTCAAGACGCTGACCTTCGGTTATCTTTTCGTCCTGTTGTTCCTGTTCATGGGTTGGCTGGGGAAAAGTGAATCCGCGCTGAGCACTGGCAAGCACACCGCGCTGGTGGATATGCAGGGCGTGATCGCGGCGGACAGTGCGGCGAGCGCCGACAATCTGATCCCCAGTCTGCAGGATGCGTTCGAGGACAAGGGCACCCAGGGTGTGATCCTGCGCATCAACAGTCCGGGCGGCAGCCCGGTGCAGGCGGGGCAGATCAATGACGAGATCCGCCGCCTGCGCGCCCAGCATCCGAATATCCCGCTGTACGTGGTGGTGGATGATATCTGTGCTTCCGGGGGCTATTACGTGGCGGCTGCGGCGGACAAGATCTTCGTTGACAAGGCCAGCCTGATAGGCTCGATCGGTGTGTTGATGGATGGTTTCGGCTTCACCGGCACGATGTCCAAGCTGGGCGTGGAGCGCCGTTTGATCACGGCCGGTGCCAACAAGGGTTTCCTCGATCCGTTCTCTCCGGCCAAGTTGGCGGATCAGGAATATATCAGGCAGATGCTCGCGCAGATACACCAGCAGTTCATCGATGTGGTCAGGCAGGGGCGCGGCAAGCGCTTGAAGGAGACGCCGGACACTTTCAGCGGCCTGGTGTGGAACGGACAGAAGGGCGTGGAGATGGGTCTGGCGGATGGCTTTGGCACGCTGGAATCGGTGGCGCGCGATGTCGTCAGGGCCGAGAGGATCGTGGACTTCACCACCAAGGAAAGTTTCGCGGATCGTCTGGCAAAACGCTTTGGCGCGGGCGTGGCGAGCGCGATCGGATTCTCGACCCAAAGCGGGGCCTCGCTGCGCTAGAAACTTTACCCATCCGGCCGATTCTATTCCGTGGGGGCGCGATTCATCGCGCCCCTGCGGTAATTTACCTTTGACGGGAGCCGGAATTGGGGAGAGGGCGCAACTGCTCGAGCAACTCGTCAAGGTCGGTGATAGCCGGCAAGCATTGCGTTCCCCGGCACAGCCAGGCGGTGGTCGTTTCTCCACGCGGTTTGTCGAGTAGCTCGGGCAGGTCTGCGACATCATCAGCCGGCACCAGCGTCATCACACCGGGCAGGTGGCGCGAGCGCAAAGCGTCCTGCCAAGCGCTTGTGTCATTGATTGTCCCGCGCAATACCAGCACAGAACAAGGCTGCAAATATTCCGCGAGCGCGGTGCACAGGCTGCTGTGATAGCCGGCGGCTTGTTGCAGTGCCGGGAAAAACAGCTTCAGGCAACGTTCCGCAGCTTCCGCATATTCAATTTTCCCGTTGAGCAAGGACAACCGCAGCAAGGCCTGCGCGGCGATGCCGTTGCCGGATGGAGTGGCGTTATCCTGGCCGATCTTGTTGCGCTGGATCAGCACTTCGTGGTCGTGGCTGGTGAAGAAAAATCCGCCGTTCTGCTTGTCCTCGAAGCGTGCCAGCAAGGCATCGGCGAGTTGTACTGCAAACGCCAGGTCGACGCTGCGAAACTCGGCTTGCAGCAATTCCAGCGACGCATTCAGCAAAAACGCATGGTCGTCCAGATAGGCGTTCAGGTGCGCCTTGCCATCCTTGTACGTCGCCAGCAATTTTCCGTCGTGCCACAGGGTGCCGCGCACAAAATCCATCGCGCGCTGTGCCGAGTGCAGCCAGTCGGGACGATCGAACACCCGTGCGGCACGCGCCATGCCGGTGATCATCAGGCCGTTCCACGCGCCGAGTATCTTTTCATCGCGCCCGGGGCGGATGCGCTGCCCGCGTGCCGCAAATAATTTTTGCCGGGCACTGCCCAGCAGTGCGCTGGCTTGATCTGCGGAAAGACCCAGCTTTTTGGAAATTTCCTTGAGCGATGCACTGATGCGCAGATTCCATGCGTGATGTTCGAAATTCGGCGTGCTGTCCAGGCCGTAATAGGGCGCGCTCAGCGCGTATTCAGCGGCACTCAGCAGCGTGCGGATATCATCGCGCTGCCATACATAAAACTTGCCCTCCTCATGTTCCGAGTCGGCATCCAGCGAGGAGTAGTAACCTGCTTCGCCTGATTGCATCTCGCGCAGCACCCAAGCGGCGGTCTGCTCGACGACGCCTGCAAACAATGGATCGCCGCTGCTTTGCCACGCATCGCAATACAGGCCGAGCAGCAGGCCGTTGTCATACAGCATCTTTTCGAAGTGCGGAATGTCCCAGCGCTCGTCCACGCTGTAGCGGCAAAAACCTCCGCCGAGCTGGTCATACAGCCCGCCGTGCGCCATCTGTTGCAGGGTGTGATGCACGATTTGCAGCCCTTGCTTGTCACGGCTTGCATGGCTGCGGCGCAGCAGCAGATCGAGTTCCGCAGGATGGAGGAATTTCGGCGCGCCGCCGAAGCCGCCATGCACGCTGTCGTAGTTTTCGCTGTGTTGCCGGACCGCAAGCGCAAGCGGCTGGTCATTCAGCGCCATCCCTGAGCTGCCCGGCTGGGGCAATGTCTGCGCCAGCGCGGCGATCAGGTGTTTGCCCTGCGCGGCCAGATCCGCGCGGCTATCCCGGTAAACCTGCGCGACACGTTCCAGCAAATCGGGAAAGGCGGGCAGGTTATAGCGCGCCTGCTTGGGAAAATAAGTCCCGCCGAAGAACGGTGTGCCGTCAGGGCTGAGAAACATCGTCAACGGCCAGCCGCCGTTGCGCTGCGTCAGCAGGTGATGGGCGGTCTGGTAGACCTGGTCGAGGTCCGGGCGTTCTTCGCGGTCCACCTTGATATTGATGAAATGCTCGTTCATCACCGCGGCGACTTCCGCGTCCTCGAACGATTCATGCGCCATTACATGGCACCAGTGGCAGGCCGAATAGCCTATCGAGAGCAGTATCGGTTTGTCCAGTTCGCGGGCGAGACGCAGCGTGTCCGGATTCCATGCATGCCAGTCCACCGGATTGTCGGCATGTTGTTGCAAATAGGGACTAGTCTCCAGTGCAAGGCGATTGGGCATATTGTTTAATGCAACAGGTGTTTCAGTTCCTGTAACACATTGAGCATGATGCGCTGTTGTGCGGCGGCAACGGGATGAAGGTTGTCGGCCTGGAATTGATCGGCGGCAACGCCTTCGAGCAGGAACGGCAGCAGCAGAATGCCGTGCTTGTTTGCGAGTTGTGGATACACATTGGCAAATTGAGTGGTGTAAAGCTTGCCATAATTCGGCGGCAGCTTCATGCCCAGCAGTAACACCTTCGCGCCGCTGCTATGCGACTTTTTGATGATGTAATTCAGGTTGGCCTCGATATCCCTGACCGGAGCGCCGCGCAGGCCATCGTTCGCGCCGAGCTCGACGATCACGATCGCCGGGCGGTGCTGCTTCAATGCCCTGGCGATGCGCTGCCGTCCGCCGGTGGTGGTCTCGCCGCTGATGCTGGCGTTCACGACAGTGAAGCCGGACTGCGTGCGTTTCAATTCATGTTGCAACAAATTGACCCAACTTTTGTCTATGGCGATGCCATAACCGGCTGATAGACTGTCGCCGAACACCAGGATGTTTTTTGCGGCATGAGCGGCAAGCGGCAGACACAGTACGGCAAACAATAAAATAATTTTTAAGGATAAGGTTTTCATGGCAGCGATTGTGCAGGCAACTAATCTCGCTAAGCAAGTAGAAAGTCCCTCGTTGGAAGGAGATGCACAGCCACTGGTCATCCTGCACGAGGTCAATTTCAGCGTGGAGGCGGGCGACAGCCTGGCGATACTCGGCGCGTCCGGTTCCGGAAAGTCCACGCTGCTCGGCCTGCTGGCCGGGCTGGACACGCCCAGCAGCGGAACGGTGTACCTGGACGGCACGGACATCTTCTCCTTCGACGAGGATGGTCGCGCGCGCCTGCGCGGACGCCTGGCAGGCTTCGTGTTCCAGTCGTTCCAGTTGCTGTCCGCGCTGACCGCGCTGGAAAACGTCATGTTGCCGCTGGAACTGCACGCCGCCCCCGATGCGCGCGTGCGCGCCACGGAAGCCCTGCGCCGCGTGGGATTGACGCAGCGCATGGATCACCTGCCCAAACATCTTTCCGGCGGCGAGCAGCAGCGTGTTGCGATCGCGCGCGCCTTCGTCGTCCAGCCGAAGATATTGTTTGCCGATGAGCCGACCGGCAACCTCGACGCCGCCACCGGCAACCAGATCATCGAATTGATGCTGGAACTGAACCGTGCGCAAGGCACCACGCTGATACTCGTCACTCATGATGAAGCGCTGGCACGGCGCTGCAACAGGCAGTTGCACTTGGCGGCGGGGCGGGTGATGTGAAGGAGATTGAAGGTCTTTAACACAATCGGAATAGAGAATGAGACGAAAGCAAATTGGAAGTTGTGGTCGCCTTCAAATTAACTGCTAGAAAAGGAGCAAGGAGAACAAAGTGGCAAACATAACTCCAGAAGGCTATCTGGCAGAATTGAATGATATCAAGCAAAAACTTTCTGATTTTATCGAGATGGTTAATAAAGGCAACTTGTCCTATTTCAAGGATATTTCACTCAGGTTGAGAGTGCTTTACTGTGATAAAAGTGGAACACCTGCATTGTTAAAAATAATTTCTGACCTTTTTCGCTTTGATGTTGTTGTTTTTATTTCATACACGATTAAGGAAAAAGTCGAGATGGGTCGGCTTCCGCCATCGTTAGCAGAACGTCTCGTTTTTATGCATAAGGAATAGCGTTGTTAAGTGGCTAGAAAGAGGTGATGAGGAAGTGAGTATTTTCATGGCACTAGAAAGAAAGGAGGTGTTGTATGGCAATGAACAATATAGTTATAAAGATATTATCGAAGTTGCAGCCGACAAGATGACGGCGCACATCGACAAAACAATCAAAGACAAGGATGTTGTTCTGCATGACGAAAATTTACATATAGGCGGACTACCTGTGGCGCAAAGGGTCATTATTGATACAGCGCGATTAACTATCACTTTGCTAGATATGATCCTGTCGTTTGTAGAAGGTGGTAGACAATACCGGCATATTCGACCAAGGAGGAAAGTGTAATTGCACATATTTGTGTAGAAGCTGCGATTCCACCGTGAACAGAAAATGAATCTACTTCGCCTCTCCCTTAATCTCCTCCGCCGCGACTGGCGCGCTGGGGAATGGCGCGTGCTGCTCATCGCGCTGGTGCTGGCCGTGGGCAGCATCGCCACCGTGGGGTTGTTCGCGGATCGGGTGCGGCTGGCACTGCAACAGGAAGCAACCAGTTTGCTGGGTGCGGATTTGCGCATCTCTTCGTCGCGGCCATTGCCGCCGGCCTACCGCGTTGCCGCGCGGCAGCGCGGGCTGCGCGTGGTCGAGACGGCGAGCTTTCCGAGCATGGCGGCGGGTAAGCAGGACAGCGTGCTCGCTGAGATATTGGCAGTGGAGGAAGGGTATCCGCTGCGGGGGAAGATTGTCATTAGCCCTGATTGTTCATACGCGCCATACCAGTCTCTTCCCCCTTGCA
>JBGSKJ010000009.1:0-3746 GCA_041741275.1 Gallionella sp. | reverse complement strand
TCACGTTTGATCGGCTGGAAGCGGCTCATAAAATGATATTCAACTTATTGATTAACCGAGATAATTATATCATTTTGCTACGGTAATTTGTTGGATTTTTGTGGCTATTTTTAATCGGGGAAGCCAGACAGGCTGCTAGCCGGACGAATTTCCAAACCCTAACCCGACGGGCCTTTTGAAATGAAAAAAATCGCAGCGCTCCTCCTGGCACTCGCCTTGTTCCCCGCCCTTTCCCCCGCTGCCCAGGCGTCCGGGGGACGCGTTTACGCGGTGAGCGGCAACGTCTATGTCGCTCAGGGCAAAAATCCGGCACACCGGGTGACCGGTAACGAAGTCATCGTTTCCGATACGCTGGTCAACACCGGCTACAACAGCTCTGCCCTGCTGAGATTCGAGGACGGCCAGGTCGTCACCATGCAGGGCAACTCCGCGTTCCATGTGCGCGAGTACCGCTACGACGCCAGGAAGATCGAGAACAGCAATATCGTTTTTTCGATGTTCAAGGGCGGGATGCGTTTCATCACCGGCCTGATCGGCCAGAAAAGAAAACAGGCATTCAGGCTGTCGACACCGAACGCGACCATCGGGATACGCGGCACCGAATTCATGGTAACCATGGCGGACAAATCCATGTATAGCCATGTGCTGCTCGGCAACATCACCATGACGAATGCCACCGGCATGACGGTTCTCCGCGCGGGCCAGACTGCCGTCGTGCCATCTTCCGGTGCCATGGTTTCATTGGTCTCCGCTGCCGCAACACCTTCGGGCACCTTTAGTGAACTGCTCTCCATACCGGTTGATCCATCGGCCATTCCCGCCCCCGCACCTGCTGCCGAACCTGATGCAGCGAGCGATGCCGGGACAAGTGTAGCCGAAACGACCGCCGGTGCAGACGTGGCGGCTTCGGCGGCCGGGGCTTCGATAGGTGTTGCGGGAGGTGCTTTGGCGGGTATGGCGGGCAGCGATTCAGACTCGGCGCAAGCCGACTCGCAGCCGGCCGCCGCCGTGGCCGACCTTCAGGAGACAGTCGAGCCAGTTGCAGCGGCAGACGAAGTCGAACCGGCCGCGGACAGCAGGTCCGGCATGGGCGTGACCGGCAAGATCGGCACCCTGGGCTACGGCGCGGAGTTGAATCTGGGCATCTCCGACAACCTCGGCGCCCGGGTGGGTGTTAATGCTTTCAACTACAAATATAACGCCAATTCAGGGACGGTGAACTATGACTTCAAGCTGCAACTGCAAACGGTCAGCGTATTGGCGGACTGGTATCCGTTCGCGGGCGGCTTCCGCGCCAGCGCCGGCGTGTTATACAACAACAACAAGGTGACGCTGAACGCGATACCCGGAGCCGGCAGCTACACCATTAACGGCGTGACTTACACATCCTCCCAAGTCAGCTCGCTGCAAGGCACGATGACCTTCAACAAGGTCGCGCCCTACTTCGGGCTGGGCTGGGGTAATCCGGTGGCCAGGGGCAAGGGCTGGGGTCTGGTGACCGATGTCGGTGTGCTTTTCCAGGGCAGCCCCAAGCTTGATCTGCTGGCCACCTGCGCCACGTCCTGCCCCGGACTGCAAGCCAACGCCGAGGCGGAAAACGCCAAGCTGCAAAGCGACTTGAGCAATTTCAAATTCTGGCCGGTGGCGTCGATCGGTATTTCCTATCAGTGGTAAGCGCCAATTCGGGGGATCCGGATCGACGAGCATGATGAAGGGCGGGTTTCCCCCGCCCTTTTTATTTCATGCCTCTGAACAAGGATGACGCACCACCGGGAAGCTTTACCCCTTTGAATTGGGGTTAACAGGGATGGGCGGTAAGCCGCCCAACTCACAAAAAGTGGGGCCGAGGAGACATCGCCTGCGCCTCGTCCTGACACACGGCCGCCTCCCCCTTTGAAAAAGGGGGACTGAGGGGGATTTACATATTCGACGCATCATAAATCCCCCCTACCCCCCTTTTTCAAAGGGGGGGAACAACAGCACTCTGAAAATCGTCAATAGGCCTATTTTATTTTTGCCCGCAGTTCCTTTACACAAGCAAAACTCCCCAAAGATTTCAATTCCTGCAATAATCGCGGGTAGGAATCAATAATATTGAAACAGGGAATGCAACATGACGAATCAGGATGAATTGAAACGCGCGGTGGCCAAGGCCGCGATCGAGTATGTGCCGTTCGATTGCATCGTCGGGGTGGGCACCGGTTCCACTGCCAATTTCTTCATCGACGAATTGGCCAGGATCAAGCACAAGATACGCGGCGCGGTCGCCAGCTCGGAGGCTTCGGCGAAGCGACTGCAGGGACACGGCATCGAGGTGCTGTCGCTGAACGAAGCGGGCGACCTGCCGGTGTATGTGGACGGTGCCGACGAGATCACGCGCCATCTGCACATGATCAAGGGCGGCGGCGGCGCGCTGACCCGCGAGAAGATCGTGGCGGCGGCGAGCAGGAAATTCATCTGCGTGTGCGATGCCGGCAAGCTGGTGGACGTGCTGGGCAAGTATCCGTTGCCGATCGAGGTGATCCCGATGGCGCGCAGTTCGGTGGCCCGGCAGCTGGTCGCATTGGGCGGACAACCCAAGTTGCGCGAAGGTTTCACCACCGATAACGGCAACTTGATCCTCGATGTGCACGGGCTGAACATCATGAATCCGGTCGAGCTGGAATCCACGCTGGATCACATCGCCGGCGTGGTCACCAACGGCCTGTTCGCCCGCCGCGCTGCCGATGTGCTGCTGCTCGGCACGGCGGAAGGCGTAAAGACGATGACGGTTCAGTGACTGTCATCCGCCCTTAACATTTGCAGCTTAAGCTGCGCAGTTATTTAATTTCAAGGAATACCCCATGGCCAACAGTGAACATATCTCCCGGCAGTTCGATGCCGATCTCGAAGCCATCCGCGCCAGCGTATTGCAGATGGGCGGCCTGGTTGAAAGCCAGATCAAGAGTGCCATCGATTCGCTTGTCAGCGGCAATGTGACATTGATGAACCGGGTGATCGAAGATGACCATCGCGTCAATGCGCTGGAAGTGAAGATAGACGAAGCCTGCAGCCAGGTGATCGCGCGACGCCAGCCGACCGCGGGTGACCTGCGCCTGGTGATGGCGGTGATCAAGACCATCACCGATCTGGAGCGCATCGGCGACGAGGCCGAAAAGATCGCGCGCATGGCCAAGCTGCTGTCGCAAAAGCAGGGATTTGCCCTGCCCCGTTACCATGAAATCAAGCATGCCGCGGAGATCGCGCTGGACATGCTGCGCAAATCCCTGGATGCCTTTGCGCGCCTGGATGTGGTGATGGCCGCGCAAGTGGTGCGGCTGGATGACCAGGTGGACGAGGAATTCCGCGCCATCATGCGCTATCTGATCACCTTCATGATGGAAGACCCGCGCACCATTTCCACGTCGCTGGAGATCCTGTTCGTCGCGAAAGCGATCGAGCGCATCGGCGACCATGCCAAAAACATGTCCGAGTACGTCATCTACATGGTCAAGGGACGCGACGTTCGCCACATCACCGCGGACGAGATCGAGCAGGAAATCCAGCAGTAGTTTTGCGGGGGCCAGAGTGCAGCAACAACCCATTCTAGCCGCCGTCGATCTCGGGTCGAACAGTTTTCGGCTGCAAATCGCGCGCGTGGAGGACGACCAGCTCTACATGCTGGACGGGCTGCGTGAACCGGTCCGGCTTGCCGCCGGACTCACCGCCGGCAGATTCCTCGATGCCGAAGCGCAGCAGCGCGCCCT
>JBGSKJ010000008.1:0-33096 GCA_041741275.1 Gallionella sp. | reverse complement strand
CCCCCGAAACTTGGGTATCCTTCACCGTTTCCACCCCCATCCTATCCTTCCCCCTGCAAGGGGGAGGGGATAGCTTCATCCCTGTGCGTGGCACGCTGTGGGCTGACGCGCGCCTGATGCAGCGGCTGGGTGCGCAATTGGGCGACGGGGTGGGAATCGGTGCGTTGCACTTACGCCTGGCCGCAGAGGTGGTGCGCGATGTGGACCAGTCGGTCGGCTTCGCCAGCTTCGCGCCGCGTGTGATATTGAATTCAGAAGATTTGCCCGCCAGCGGTCTGGTACAGGAAGGCAGCCGCATCCATTACCGTTTGCTCGTGGCAGGTGAGTCCAGCCAGGTGGCCGAACTGCGTGGCTGGCTGAAGGCGAAGCTTGGCGTGGGCGAGAAGCTGGAGGATGTTCGCGATGCGCGCCCCGAGATACGCACCGCGCTTGAACGTGCCGAGCATTTCCTCGGGCTGGCGGCGCTCACCGCCGTGGTGCTGGCCGGTGTGGCACTGGCGCTTGCTGCACGTCATTTTATCTTGCGCCATCTGGACGCTTGCGCAATGATGCGCTGTCTCGGCGCGAACCAGTCACAGGTGTTGCTGATCTTTTTGTACCAGTTCCTGCTGCTCGGCTTCTGCGCGGTCTTGTTGGGCGAACTGCTCGGCTATCTGTCACAGGCTGTACTGGTGGAATCCATCGCCTCGATGCGCGATGCCGGTTTGCCTTCGCCCGGCTGGACGCCGGTGTGGCAGTCCGCCGCGAGCGGCATGGCGCTGTTGCTGGGCTTCGCGTTCCTGCCGCTGTGGCAATTGAAAAGCGTCTCGCCGCTGCGCGTGATCCGCCGCGAACTGGGCGCGCCGGAAGCGGGCACCGGATTGTTGTATGCGTCGGGCGGTGCAGTGCTGTGCGGGCTGTTCCTGTGGCAGGCCGGTTCGCTCAAGCTGGGACTGACCGTGCTGGGAGGGTTAGTTGCGGGCCTGCTGCTGTTCGGTTTGCTGGCGTGGTTAATCGTGCGCACATTGTCCAATTTTGGAAGTCATGCGTTCTCCAATCTGGCGCGGCACGGGCGCAGCAACGCGGTGCAGATCGTCGCGCTCAGCCTTGGCGGCATGGCCCTGCTGCTGCTCACCTTCGTGCGCGCCGACCTGATGGACAGCTGGCGTTCGCGACTGCCGCCGGATGCGCCCAACCGTTTCATCGTCAACATGCAGCCCGACCAACGCGCGGCGGTGCTGGATTTTTTCGCGCGGCAAAAATTGCCGGCGCCGGAATTATTCCCGATGGTGCGCGGGCGCATGGTGGCGATCAATCAGCGTCCGGTCAGCGGCGACGATTACCCCGACCCGCGCGCACGCGGGCTGGCGGAGCGCGAGACCAATCTGTCCTGGCTGGATCACTTACCCAAAGGTAATGAGCTGGTGCAGGGTGGGTGGTGGGACAACAACCCTGATTCCGCAATTGAACAGGGGCAACTTTCTGTAGAAGAGGGCATTGCCAAGACGCTGAACATACACATTGGTGACACGCTGACCTACGACGTGGCTGGCACGCAATTCAGCGCAAAGGTGACGAGTTTGCGCAAGGTGCAATGGGATTCCATGCAGGTGAATTTTTTCGTGGTCGCCGCGCCCGGCATGCTGGAAGATTTTCCGGCCAGCTACATCACCAGCTTCCATCTGCCGGCTGACCAGGCGCAGTCGGCGAATGCGCTGATCAAGCGTTTTCCCAACCTGCTGCTGATCGACACCGAGGCGATGATAGAGCAGGTGCGCCACATCATGGACCAGATATCGCAGACCATGAGCGCGGTGTTCCTGTTCACGCTGTTGAGCGGGGTCGCCGTGCTGTATGCGGCGCTGCTTGCGACACAGGACGAGCGTATCCGTGAAGCCGCGATCCTGCGCACACTGGGGGCGGACAGCCGCTATCTGCGGCGGCTGCACCTGAGCGAATTTGCCGTGCTTGGATTGTTGAGCGGCCTGTTCTCCGCCGCCGGCGCGGTGCTGCTGGGCTGGGTGCTGGCGCACTTTGTACTGGAAATCCCCTACCAGACCGGCATCGCCATCTGGCTGATCGGCGGGTTGGGCGGGATGTCGGTGGTGATGCTGGCCGGGTGGCTGGGCACGCGCCGGCTGACTGTGCTGCCTCCGCTGGCAATATTGCGCGAGTAAGGGTCAGGATAAGCCCGCCACAGTGCCGGTGGTGCAACCGGACAGATGTTATTGCGGATCCGACCAGTGCTTCACGAAAAATTTGAGTATCATTTGCGCCGTCAATTTATTGCGAGATATTTATGATCAGTAGCCTGATGGATCGTTATTTTTTGCCGGCATTCCGCTGGCTCTGCCTGGCCGTATGCATCGCCGTCGCGCTGAATTATGTCTCTTTTTGGTGGCACTGGGAGGTGAGCCTGCCGGATATGGGATTGTTCCCCTCCGGTTCCGAAACCTTCGGGGCTCGCCTTGTGCTGTTCTGGTCGGGTGCCGCACTTGCTTGCGGGGCTGCGCTGTTCGATTTGATCAGGCCGCCGATCAGGATGCGCCGCCGGATTGCGGTGCTGTTATCCGTGGCGTTGGTTCTCGGCATGATGCCTGCCCTGATCGGCCATTTGTTCCTTGCGTAACGGTTGCAGGCGGATGCATCGCCAGCCCGATCCTGTGGTGATTTTTTGGGGGAATACATGCTCTTGACCGGGACCTTCCGTACATTGTGCCTGTTGGCCATCATTCTTTTCTCGGGATGTGGCACCGATCTGGCCAAGCGAACCGCCTATGAAACGCTGCAAAATGTCCGCCAGCAGGAGTGCCTGAAGAATCGGTCAGCGGACTGCGGGAAGAGGGAAAGTTACGAAGATTATGACCGCAAGCGCAAGGAGTTGGAGTCTTCCCAATGAATGCCTTCGCCGCTGCAGGGGTACGCCAGACCCCGTGGGTTCTGGGTTTGGGTCATTTTTCAACGGGCATCCCGGATTAGCTCTTGAGTAACAATCAATTACAGGCCGGATTCGGTTGAGTGTAGTGCCGCTTTGGTGATAGAATGCGCGCCGCTTCGGATAGTCCCAAAAATTATCCTGAGCAAATTTCCCGCTCGCGCAAGTTGGGGTGCCCTTAAGGGTCAAGCTGGCGAGCGGTAGTCAATAACCCTTACGATTGGAGTAATCATGGCTGTAACTATGCGTCAAATGCTGGAAGCCGGTGTGCATTTCGGACACCAGACCCGTTTCTGGAATCCCAAGATGGCACCGTACATCTTTGGTCACCGCAACAAGATCCATATCATCAACCTGGAAAAGACCGTCGCGATGTTCGCCGAGGCGGAAAATTTCGTGCGCAAACTGTCCGCGAAGAAGGGCACCATCCTGTTCGTCGCGACCAAGCGCCAGGCACGCGACATTCTGCAGGAAGAAGCGGTACGCGCGGATTCACCGTTCGTGAATCACCGCTGGCTGGGCGGCATGCTGACCAACTACAAGACCGTGCAGGAATCCATCAAGCGCCTGCGCGAACTGGAACAGATGACTGCCGATGGCGCGAATGAAAAAGTCTCCAAGAAAGAAGCGCTGATGATGAAGCGCGAACTGGAGAAGCTGGATCGCAGTCTGGGCGGTATCAAGGACATGAAGGGTCTGCCTGCGGCGCTGTTCGTGATCGATGTGGGCTACCAGAAGGGTGCCATCGTCGAGGCGCAAAAGCTCGGCATCCCGGTGATCGGCATCGTCGACACCAACAATTCCCCGCTCGGTGTTGAGTACATCATCCCCGGCAACGACGATTCCACCCAGGCGATCCGCCTGTATGCCCGCGCAATCGCCGACGCGGTGCTGGAAGGCCGTGCGCAAGCGATGAACGAATTGGTCGAGCAAGTTGCCGAACAAGCGGAGCCGGTGTCAGAGCAAGCGGTTTAACCTTTGGCCGGGACCCAGAAAGGGGCGCGAGCCCCTTTTTTATAAGTAATTTTATCAGTCATAAATTTTTTATAGGCGACAATCATGCCTGACAACCGCAGAAGCAAGACCGTTACCGGGGGCGTGCAACGTTCCCCGAATCGTGCCATGTTGCGCGCGGTTGGTTTTGGTGACAAGGATTTCGACAAACCTATCGTCGGCGTGGCGAATGCGCACAGCACCATCACGCCATGCAACATGGGTATCGGCGCATTGGCCATGCGTGCCGAAGCCGCGTTGAAAAAGGCCGGCGCGATGCCGCAGGTATTCGGCACGATCACGATCTCGGACGGCATCTCGATGGGCACCGAGGGGATGAAATATTCGCTGGTGTCGCGCGAGGTGATCGCCGATTCCATCGAGACCGTGTGCAACGGCCAGAGCATGGACGGTGTGCTGGCGATCGGCGGTTGCGACAAGAACATGCCGGGCGCGATGATCGCGATCGCGCGCTTGAACATTCCGGCCATCTTTGTTTACGGCGGCACCATCAAGCCCGGCCACTACAAGGACCGCGACCTGACCATCGTCAGTTCGTTCGAGGCGGTGGGCCAGTACACGGCGCACAAGATCGACGAGAAAGAACTGATCGAGATCGAGCGGCACGCCTGTCCCGGTGCCGGTTCGTGCGGCGGCATGTATACCGCGAACACGATGTCTTCAGCGATCGAGGCGATGGGTCTGAGCCTGATGTATTCCTCCACGATGGCGGCGGAGGACCTGGAAAAGGAAGAGAGCACCGCGAAATCCGCTGAAGTACTGGTGAACGCGATCAAAAAGCAGATCCTGCCGCGCCAGTTGTTGACACGCAAGGCGTTCGAGAACGCGATCGCGGTGATCATGGCGGTGGGCGGCTCCACCAACGCGGTGCTGCATCTGCTGGCTATCGCGCATGCCGCGCAGGTTAAACTGAGCATCGATGATTTCGAAACCATACGCGCACGCGTGCCGGTGTTGTGCGACCTGAAACCGTCCGGCAAATACGTTGCCACCGACCTGCACCAGGCCGGCGGTATCCCGCAGGTGATGAAGATATTGCTTGAACATGGAGTATTACACGGCGATGCGCTCACCATCACCGGCCAGACCATCGCGGAAGTGTTGGCAGATGTGCCGGCAGAGCCTCGCAAGGACCAGGATGTGATCCGCCCGTGGAACGATCCTATCTATGCCCAGGGACACCTCGCTATCCTGAAGGGCAATCTCGCGACGGAAGGCGCGGTGGCCAAGATCACCGGCATCAAGCTGGCCAGGATAACCGGGCCGGCACGCGTGTTCGAATCGGAAGAAACGTGCATGGCAGCCATCCTTGAGCGAAAGATCAAGGCAGGTGATGTAGTGATCATCCGTTACGAAGGTCCCAAGGGTGGCCCCGGCATGCGCGAGATGTTGTCGCCTACCTCGGCGATCATCGGTGAAGGCCTGGGCGATTCGGTCGGCCTGATCACCGACGGGCGATTCTCCGGAGGCACTTACGGCATGGTGGTCGGCCACGTCGCTCCGGAAGCAGCCATGGGCGGCACGATCGCGCTGGTCAACGAGGGCGACTCGGTGACCATAGATGCTGAGCAACGCCTGCTGCAACTGAATGTACCCGATGCAGAGATCGCGCGCCGCCGCGCCGCCTGGCAACCACCCGCGCCACGCTATACGCGCGGCGTACTGGCGAAATATGCCAAGCTGGTGTCGACGGCAAGCAAGGGTGCTGTAACGGATTAAGCTGGAAATACATTTTTAACCACGGAATACACGGAACACACGGAAAAAAGCAAAACATTATAGAAACAGACAACCCTTTGGCATGATCAGGTTCGGCTTTGCCTTTTCCGTGTGTTCCGTGGTAAAAGATTTTAAAGATTTTGTCGTATTTTTTATGGAGTAGAAGATGTCAGAAGTCACTGCAAGTATGGTCAAGGAACTGCGCGAGATGACAGGTCTCGGCATGATGGAATGCAAAAAAGCGTTGGTGGAATCCAACGGGGATTTGAAAGTCGCTGAAGAGCAGTTGCGCATCAAGAGCGGAGCCAAGGCCAGCAAGGCCGCTTTGCGCGTGACTGCCGAAGGTGTGGTCAGCACGTTCATCGCACCGGATGGAAAAGTAGGTGCTGTGGTGGAAGTGAACTGCGAAACCGACTTCGTCGCGAAGAACGACGATTTTGTCGCTTTCGCAAAGAATGCGGCCGAGACCGTCGCGAAAAACAACCCCGCCGACATCGACGCGCTGTCCGGCATGGCGATCGCCAACGGTTCCGGCAGCGTGGAAGAAACGCGCAAGGCGCTGATCATGAAGCTCGGCGAGAACGTCAGCATCCGCCGTTTCGAGCGCTATGCGACCAGCACCGGCCAGTTATCCAGCTATTTGCACGGCAGCAAGATCGGCGTGCTGTTGAATTTCACCGGCGGCGACGCGGCACTGGGTCGCGATCTTTCCATGCATATCGCAGCCAGCAAGCCCAAGTCTATCGACGCTTCGGGCGTGAACCCGGTGGACATCGAGACTGAACGCCGCATCGCCATTGAAAAGGCGCGCGAAGGCGGCAAGCCGGAAGCGATGCTGGAAAAGATCGCCGATGGCACGGTGCAGAAGTTCCTCAAGGAAGTGACGCTGCTCGGCCAGGTGTTCGTCAAGGCAGAAGACAGCAAGCAAACCATCGAGCAATTGCTGAAAAGCAAGGGCGCGACCGTCATGGCTTTCCAGATGTTCGTGGTGGGCGAGGGTATCGAGAAGAAGGTCGAAGATTACGCGGCTGAAGTGGCTGCCGCCGCAGCGGCTGCCAAGGGCTGATCCATCATGACCACACCCGCCTACAAGCGCATCCTGCTCAAGCTCAGCGGCGAAGCCCTGATGGGCGAGGACAGTTATGGCATCAATCGCGAGGTGATCGAGCGCATCGTGGCCGAGATCGGGGAAGTGGTCGAGTTGGGTGTGCAAGTGGCGATCGTGATCGGCGGCGGTAATATCTTCCGCGGAGTGGCCCCGGCTGCGGCGGGGATGGACAGGGCGACTGCCGATTACATGGGTATGCTGGCCACGGTGATGAATTCGATGGCGTTGCAGGACGCGATGACGCGTGCGGGCCTGGATTGCCGCGTGCAGTCCGCATTGAACCTGGAGCAGGTCGCCGAGCCGTTCATACGCGGCAAAGCGCTGCGTTATCTGGAAGACGGCAAGGTGGTGATCTTCGCAGCTGGCATCGGCAGCCCGTTCTTCACCACCGACACTGCCGCCGCCTTGCGCGGCGTGGAAATGTCCGCCGAGGTGGTGATCAAGGCGACCAAGGTGGATGGCGTTTATACCGCCGACCCGAAGAAGGATGCCAAAGCGACTCGCTATCAAAGCCTGAGCTTTGACGAGGCGATCAGCAAGAACCTCAAGGTGATGGATGCGACGGCATTGACGTTGTGCCGCGATCAGAAGCTGCCGATCATCGTGTTCAGTATTTTCAAGCCCGGCGCGCTGAAGCGCGTGGTGCTGGGCGAAGGCGAAGGTACCCTGGTTCGAGTGGATTAGGGTGCGTGTAGACTGATTCGGGAGATAGACCGTGATTGTTGGGATCAACCATGATTGCTGAAATAAAGAAGACTACCGAACAAAAGATGAACAAGTCGCTGGATGCATTGAAAGCCGACTTGGGCAAGGTACGCACCGGAAGAGCTCACACCGGTTTGCTGGATCATGTGACGGTGGAATACTATGGCAATCCGACCTTGATCACACAGGTTGCCAATGTCACGCTGATCGACGCTCGCACCATCGGTGTGCAGCCATGGGAAAAGAACATGGTCGGGCCGGTCGAGCGCGCGATCCGCGATTCTGACCTGGGTCTGAACCCCGCCACCAATGGCGACATGATACGGGTGCCGATGCCGATGTTGACCGAAGAACGCCGTCGCGATCTGATCAAGGTGATCAAAGCCGAGGGCGAGACTGCCAAGGTGGCGGTGCGCAACATTCGCCGTGATGCCAATCACATCCTTAAGGAAGCCCTCAAGAACAAAGAGATCGCCGAAGACGAGGAGCGTCGTACCCAGGATGAGATCCAGAAGCTGACCGATCGCTTCGTCACCGAGATCGACAAGGCGCTTGCTGCCAAAGAAGCCGATTTAATGGCTGTATAAGAGGATGCGGGATACAGGATGCAGGATTAAAAAACCGACACCGCACCCCATATCCCGAATCCTGCATCCTTGATCCCGAAGCCTCCAATGGCGTTATTCCAAAGCTCCACCCGCATCATCCCCGACGCGCCCGCGATCCCGCGTCATATCGCCGTCATCATGGATGGCAACGGGCGCTGGGCGAAACAGCGCTTCATGCCGCGTGTGGCCGGACATCAGCGCGGGGTGGAAGCGCTGCGCGAGGTGGTCAAGGCCTGCCGCGAATTGGGCGTGGGATATCTGACGGTGTTCGCATTCAGCAGCGAGAACTGGCGGCGCCCTGCCGACGAAGTTTCCTTCCTGATGACGCTGTTCCTGAAAATGCTGGAACGCGAAGTCGCCAAACTGCACCAGAACGACATCCGTCTGAAGATCATCGGCGAACGCAGCCGTTTCGACGACAAACTCAAGCAGACCATGCGGGATGCCGAGCAGCTTACCGCGAGCAATTCCGCGCTGACGCTGACCATCGCCGCGAATTATGGCGGGCGCTGGGATGTGATGCAGGCGGTGAAGGCCATGCTCAATGAACATCCGCAACTCGCGCAGACTTTCAGCGAGGAAGATTTGCAGCCTTACCTTTCGATGAGCGATGCGCCCGAACCGGATCTGTTCATCCGCACCGGAGGGGAGCAGCGCATCAGCAACTTCATGTTGTGGCAATTGGCCTATACCGAACTGTATTTTACCGACACGCTGTGGCCGGCCTTTGACCGCAAGGAATTGGACAAGGCGATCGCTTCCTACCAGCAGCGCGAGCGGCGATTTGGCCGGACCAGCGAACAGTTGCAGGGACAGCCGTCGGGGGGGAGTGAAAATGCTTAAGTCACGGGTGATGACCGCAGCCATCCTGCTGGTGCTGTTTTTGTCGGCCCTGTTTGCCCTGCCTGTTTCAGGATGGGCTGCGCTGGTGATCATGATGGTGTTGCAGGGGACTTCGGAATGGGCGAGATTGGCCAGACTCACCGGCACAAAAGCCAACCTGTTCTGGGGGTTGACGCTGCTGCTGATGCTGGGTCTGGTCTGGTTCGATGCGACTCATTCCAGCGAGCAACAGTTGATGCCGCATTTGCTGGTCTATGCCGTGTCCGCACTGTTGTGGCTGATCATCGTGCCGACCTGGCTGATAGTGGGCTGGAAGGTCGTGCCGTCGCTACTGATGGCGCTGACCGGATGGGCGGTGCTGATACCCACCGGGTTGGCCATGCTGGATCTGCGCTTCATCAGCCCGTGGATATTGTTGTTCGTGATGGGTCTGGTATGGGTCGCGGACATTTCGGCTTATTTTGCCGGACGGAGATTCGGCAAGATCAAACTCGCTCCCAGCATCAGTCCGGGCAAGACCTGGGAAGGCGTGGCGGGAGCGATGCTGGGCGTATCGGTCTATGTGGTGCTGGTATGGGGCTTCAGTCCGAATTTTGACCAGCGCGCGGTGTTGCCGGGTTTGTTGCTGGCTTCCTGGTGGTGGGTGGGACTGGCGGTGATCGGCGATCTGTTCGAGTCGGCCATCAAGCGCCAGGCCGGGGTAAAGGACAGCGGCGCGCTGCTGCCGGGACACGGCGGGTTGCTGGACCGCATCGATGCATTGACCTCGACCCTGCCGCTTGCCGCGCTGGTGATCCTGTTGCAACAGGCAAAACTGTGAAACGTGAAGGTGAAACTGTGAAACGTGAAACGAAGAAGCGGTTCTACTTTTCACTTTTCACTTTTCACTTTTCACGTTTCACTTTTCACGTTTCACTTTTCACTGATTCGCTTTCACCGTATCGATAATGCAAAATCTGACTATCCTCGGTTCCACCGGCAGCATCGGCACCAGCACGCTGGACGTGGTGGCGCGCCATCCGGACAGATTCCAGATCGTCGCATTGACGGCGAACCGCCGGGCCGATCTGTTGTTCGAGCAATGCCGGCAATTCAAGCCGCGCTATGCGGTGCTGCTGGATGAAGCGGCCGCCACGCAATTGCGGCAGGGTGTGCGCGAAGCGGGTCTGAGCACCGAAATCCTGACCGGGGCGGCGGCGCTCAAGCAAGTGGCCGTGTTGCCGGAAGTGGATGCGGTGATGGCCGCCATCGTCGGTGCGGCGGGCTTGCAACCCACACTGGCGGCAGCGCGTGCCGGCAAGAAGATCCTGCTGGCAAACAAGGAAATACTGGTGATGGCGGGCAACGTGTTCATGGATGCGGTGCGCGCCAGCGGCTCCGCGCTGTTGCCGATCGACAGCGAGCACAATGCGATCTTCCAGGCCTTGCCGCGCGGCTATGATGGCGATCTGGCCGGCAATGGCGTGCGCCGTATCCTGCTCACGGCTTCCGGCGGGCCGTTCCGCAACACCCCGCTGGGCGAATTAAATAACGTCACGCCGGACCAGGCCTGCGCGCATCCCAACTTGGTGATGGGACGCAAGATCTCGGTGGATTCGGCCACGATGATGAACAAGGGTCTGGAAGTCATCGAGGCGCACTGGCTGTTCGGTGCAGGCGCCGATGACATCCAGGTGGTGATACATCCGCAGAGCGTGATCCATTCGCTGGTCGAATATGTGGACGGCTCGGTGCTGGCGCAACTCGGCAATCCCGATATGCGCACGCCGATCGCCTACGGCCTGGCCTGGCCCGAGCGCATCACTTCCGGCGTGGCGCCGCTGGATTTGTTCAAGGTGGCGACGCTGGATTTCGTCGCGCCTGACTTCGGGCGTTTTCCCTGCCTGGGCCTGGCATATCAGGCATTGCGCGCGGCCGGCACGGCTCCGGCGGTATTGAATGCCGCCAACGAAGTGGCGGTGGCGGCCTTTCTGGATGAAAAAATTTCCTTCCTGGACATCCCGCGTGTCATCAAGTCGGTGCTGGATGCACTGCCGGTCAATGTTGCCGGTTGTCTGGACGATGTGCTGGGAGCGGATGCAGAGGCGCGTCGCGCCGCTCAACAACAGGTTCAACAATTAAACAGATGATTACCTTGCTTGCATTTGTCGGCGCGATCGCGCTGCTGGTGGTGTTCCACGAGTTCGGACACTACTGGGTGGCGCGCCGCTGTGGTGTGAAAGTGCTGCGTTTTTCGCTGGGCTTCGGCACGGTGATCTACAGCAAACGCTTTGCCGGCAGCGCTACCGAGTGGGTGATCTCCGCAATCCCGCTGGGCGGCTACGTCAAGATGGTGGATGAGCGCGAAGACCCGGTGGCGGCGGAAGATATTCAATACGCCTTCAACCGAAAACCGGTATTGCAACGCATGGCGATCGTGGTGGCGGGGCCGCTGGCGAATTTTCTGCTGGCTATCGTGTTGTATTGGGCCATGTTCGTGCACGGTGTGCCGGGGTTGAAGCCGGTGCTGGGCGATGTGCCGCCGGGCACGCCGGCTGCCGTTGCGCAACTGCAATCGGGCGAGACCATCATCAGCATCAATGGCGACACCATCCCGAGTTGGCAGGAACTGCGCTGGCGCATGCTGGATTTGGCCCTTCAACAGGCCGAGGTGCGCATCGAAGCGCAGAGTAGCGGCGGCACGACGATGACTCATATACTGGACGTGAGCAGCCTGGAAGCGAAAGACCTGGACGGCGAGTTTCTCGACAAACTCGGCTTGCATCTCTATCAACCCGTCGTATTGCCCGTGGTCGGCAAGCTTGCCGATGGAGGTGTGGCGCAACTCGCCGGCCTGCGGCAGGGTGACCTGATCCTGCGTGCGGATGGCGTGGCGCTGGGCCGCTGGAGCGAACTCGTGGAGGTGGTGCGCGCGCATCCCGGGCAAATCTTGCAACTGGAAGTCCGGCGTGGCGAAATGACGCTGAATATCACAGTGGTACCGCAAGCCGTAGTCGAGTCCGGCAAGCCGATAGGCAGGATAGGCGCGGCTCCGCAAGTGGATGCGGCGGTATTGCAGGCGCTGTTTGTCGAGGCGAGTTACGCACCTGCCGAGGCGCTGCGGCTATCCATGCGCAAGACCTGGGACACTTCGGTCATCAGCCTGAAGATGCTGGGCAAGATGGTGCTGGGCGAAGTGTCGATGAAAAATCTCAGCGGCCCGATCACGATAGCCGACTACGCCGGGCAGTCCGCTGCCATGGGCGTTGCTGCTTATCTGGGTTTTCTGGCATTGATCAGCATCAGTCTCGGAGTGTTGAATCTGCTGCCCATTCCCTTATTGGATGGGGGGCACTTGCTGTATTATGTCGCTGAATTGGTAAAGGGTAGTCCGGTCTCCGAGCAAGCTTGGGAATTCGGCCAGAAGATCGGCATCGCACTGCTCGGTACGTTGATGGTCTTCGCTATCTATAACGATGTAAATCGCCTTGTTTCAGGTTAAACAATGAATTTATTTAAAACGGCAGGCCTGCTCACCCTGCTTTGCGTTTCTTCAGCCTGGGCGATCGAGCCGTTCACCGTCAGGGATATTCGTGTCGAAGGCATACAGCGTACCGAAGCCGGCACGGTATTCAGCTATCTGCCGATCAAGGTCGGCGATACCATGGATGATCAACAGGCCGCTGCAGCGATCCGTGCGTTGTATGCCACCGGATTTTTCAAGGATGTGCTGCTGAAAGTAGAGCGGGGCGTGCTGATCGTGCAGGTGCGCGAGCGCCCCTCCATTGCGAGCATCGAAGTCAACGGGGTCAAGGATTTTCCCAAGGATCAGCTCAAGGATAATATGAAATATGCGGGGCTGGCCGAGGCACGCATCTTTGACAAGGGCGCGCTGGATAAAGCCACCCAGGAATTGAAGCGCCAGTACATTGCGCGGGGAAAGTATGCCGTCTCGGTGACGACCACCGTCACCGAATTGGAGCGCAATCGTGTCAGCGTCGTGTTCAATGTGGTGGAAGGCGAAGTCTCCAAGATCAAGCAGATCAATCTGGTCGGCAACCAGGCATACAAAGAGGATGAGCTGCTCGATCTGATGAAGCTCAGCACGCCGGGCTGGTTCAGCTGGTTCAGCAGCAGCGACCAGTATTCCAGGCAAAAACTCTCTGCCGATCTGGAAGCGCTGCGTTCGTTCTATATGGACAGCGGTTATCTGGAGTTCAACATCGATTCCACGCAGGTCTCGATCACGCCGGACAAGAAGGATATCTATATCACCGTCAATTTCAGCGAGGGAGGGAAATACACCGTCGAAAAAATGAGCGTGTCCGGTGATACGCTGGTACCCAAGGCGGAGATCGAGCAACTGGTACAGTTGAAGGCAGGGGATACTTTTTCACGCAAGGCCCTGACCGAGACCAGCAAGAAGATAGCTGAACGTCTGGGACAGGAAGGTTACGCCTTTGCCAATGTGAATGCGATTCCGGAGATCGACAAGGAAAAGCACCTGGTTTCCTTTGATTTTATGGTGGATCCGGGCCAGCGCGTGTATATTCGTCGCATCAATGTCGCGGGGAATGACAAGACCCGGGATGAAGTCATACGGCGCGAATTCCGTCAGGTCGAAGGTGAATGGTTCGATGTGGAAAAGATCAAGAAATCCAAACAACGCGTCGATAAACTGGATTTTTTTTCCGAAGTGAATATTGAGACGCCGCAGGTGCAGGGAACTGCAGACCAGCTGGATGTGAACATGTCGGTCAAGGAGAAGTCAACCGGCAATATCTCGGTGGGCGCCGGTTTTTCCAGCGGCGAGGGTTTGGTGTTGAGCGGGGGCGTGACCCAGGCCAATCTGTTCGGCACGGGGAACTATCTTTCCACCCAGGTCAACACCGGAAAAGTCAATCAGGTGTATTCTCTTTCCTACACCAATCCCTATTTCACCGATGAGGGCGTGAGCCGGGGCTTCGATATTTACAAGCGCAACACCGATTTGCAAAGCACGGCAGTCAGCCAGTATTCATCCCATACCCTGGGCGGCGGCGTGCGGTTTGGCGTGCCTGTGGGAGAAGATACCAGCATCAGCTACGGCTTGGCGATCGAAACAACCAGGCTGGGTTTGTTCTCGACCAGCCCGGCGCGCTTGACGCAATATGTCAACGACTTTGGCGCGACCAACACCAATTTGCCGGGAACGATCGGCTGGGTGAGGGATAGCCGCGACAGCGCGATCTATACCACGGAAGGAACGGTGCAGCGTGCCTTTGCCGAGATCGCCTTGCCGGCGCTCGACATGCGCTACTACAAGCTGAATTACCAGCACCAGTTGTTTTATCAGGTGAGCAGTGATATCACGCTGCTGGTGAACGGCGAGGCCGGTATTGCGGGGGGGTATGGCGGCAAGCAGTTGCCGTTCTTCAAGAACTTTTATGCCGGTGGCCCCGGGTCGGTGCGGGGCTACGATGCCAATTCGCTGGGTCCGCGTGATGCGACTGATTCGGTATTGGGTGGCCCGCGCCGGGTGGTCGGCGGGGCGGAGCTGCTGATGCCGTTCCCGGGGGTGGACAAGGAAAAATCCGTGCGCCTGAGCGGATTTGTCGATGCGGGTGCGGTGTATGGACCCGGCGACCTGCCGGGCAGCGCGGGATTGCGCTATTCTGCGGGTGCGGCTTTTACCTGGATATCACCGGTGGGGCCGCTCAAGTTCAGCTATGCATGGCCGCTCAACAAGCAGTCGGTGGACAAGGTGCAGAGATTCCAGTTTACTTTGGGTTCGATTTTCTAATAATGTAATGGCTGTCCGACCGGGCTGGTAAAAGTCGATGACCAGTCGGCCGGATATGACGGGGAGGAATAAATGATGAAGACTATGATCAAAACCGGGATGCTCGCCTTGTTGCTGGGTGCAGGATCGGCTCAGGCTGCTGATTTCAAGGTGGGTTTGGTGGATACCGAGCGCGTGTTGCGCGAGTCGGTTCCGGCGATGAATGCGGAAAAGAAGATCGAAAAGGAATTTTCCGGCCGCGACCAGGAGATCAAGAAGCTGGTGAAACAGGTGAAGGAGTTGCAAGCCATGCTGGAAAAGGAGGGTGTGGCGCTGTCCGATGCCGAGCAGCGCAACAAGGAGCGCGAATTGACCGCGATGAACGTGGACTTGCAGCGCATGCAGCGCGAGTTTCGCGAGGACCTGAATCTGCGCAAGAACGAAGAGTTGGCCATTGTGCTGGAGCGCACCAACAAGGCGATCCAGGCGATTGCCGAAGCCGAGAAATTCGACCTGATCCTGCAGGAAGCGGTGTATCGCAATCCCCGGATAGATATCACCGACAAGGTGATCAAGCAGCTCGAAAAGGTCGAGGCTAAAGTCGACGGCAAGGACAGCAAATAACCGGCATTGCAAGTATGACTGTTTCCTACCGATTATCCGAGATCGCGGCGCGGTTTGGCGGGCGTGTGTTGGGCGATGCCGAAGTGCGCATCTCCCAGATCGCCACGCTGGAAGCGGCGCAGCCCGACCAGATCAGTTTTCTCACCAACAGCAAATACCATGTTCAGCTTGCGGGCACCCGTGCAGGTGCGGTCATCCTGGCGGAAGCGGATGCGGATGCCACCGGGTTGCCGCGTATCATCTCGGATAATCCCTACGCTTATTTCGCCAGGGTCTCGGCCCTGCTCAATCCCTTGCCCGAGGTAAAACCCGGAGTCCATCCCAGTGCGGTCATTGGAGCGGGTGCGAAGATAGATGCTACTGCCAGCATCGCCGCGACCGCCGTGATCGGCGAGGGTGCGACGATAGGGGCGCACAGCGTGATCGGTGAGGGTTGCTGCATAGGCGCGAATGCGGTCATCGGCTGCCGCGCCCGGTTATATCCGCGCGTGGTGGTGTATCACGATTGCGTGATAGGTGACGACCTGATCGCGCATTCGGGTGTGGTGATCGGGGCCGATGGGTTCGGCATCGCGATGGATCAGGGTCGCTGGATCAAGATACCGCAGATCGGCCGGGTGGTGATCGGCAATGATGTGGAGATCGGCGCGAACACCACCATCGACCGCGGTGCGCTGGACGATACCGTGATAGAGGACGGCGTCAAGCTCGACAACCAGATCCAGGTTGCGCATAACGTGCACATCGGCGCACATACCGCCATTGCCGGCTGCGTCGGCATCGCGGGCAGCACCACCATCGGCCGTTACTGCCGGATCGGCGGCAGCGCGGGCATTCTGGGGCATCTGCAAATAGCTGATCATGTCGAAGTCGCGGCTTTCACGCTGATCGGCAAGTCCATCAGCGAAGCCGGTTCGTACGCCGCTATTTTTCCGTTCTCGAAGACCGAGGACTGGCGCAAGAACACCGTGCACCTGCGTCACCTGGACGACCTGGTAAAGCGCGTCAAGGCATTGGAGCAGGAACTTGAATCCTTGAATTTGAAACATTGAAACGGGAATCGTAAAAAAAGGAAATACCGATGAGCATACAGATGGATATAAACGAGATCACCAAACTTCTCCCGCACCGCTACCCGTTTTTGCTGATAGACCGGGTGTTGTCCATGGAGCCGGACAAGAACATCGTGGCACTGAAGAACGTGACCATCAACGAACCGTTCTTTCCGGGACATTATCCGCACTTCCCGGTGATGCCGGGCGTGCTGATCATAGAAGCGATGGCACAGGCCGCCGCGTTGTTGTCGTTCAAATCCATGGGCGCGGGAGCGAGCGAAAAATCGGTGTATTACTTCGCCGGGATCGATGGTGCGCGATTCAAGCGCCCGATCAGCCCCGGCGATCAGATGATCATCAGGGTGTCACTCATCCGCAGCATGCGCGGTCTGTTCAAATTCGCCGGGGTCGTTGAAGTGGACGGGCAACTGGCTGCTGAAGCGGAGCTGATGTGCACGGTAAAAGCGGTTCCATGATGCGCCATCCCACCGCCATCATCCACCCCAACGCCAAACTAGCCGATGATGTCGGGGTGGGCGCTTATTCCATTATCGGCGAGCATGTCGAGATCGGTGCCGGCACGGTGATCGGCCCGCACGTGGTGATCAACGGACATACCCGCATCGGCCGGAACAATCGCATTTTCCAGTTCAGTTCGCTGGGCGAGATCCCGCAGGACAAGAAATATGCGAACGAGCCGACGCGCCTCGAGATCGGCGACCACAACACCATCCGCGAGTTCTGCACCTTCAATCTGGGCACCGCGCAGGATGTCGGTGTCACGCGTGTCGGCGATCACAACTGGATCATGGCTTACGTGCATCTCGCGCATGATTGCCAGGTGGGCAACCACACCATTTTCGCCAACAACGCACAATTGGCCGGGCATGTGGTGGTCGGGGATTACGCGATACTGGGCGGTTTCACCACGGTGCATCAATTCGTCAAGGTAGGCGCGCACATCATCACCGGCCTGGGGACGACCTTGTTGCAGGATGTGCCTCCCTATGTGCTGGCTTCGGGCAATCCCTCCGCACCGCATGGCATCAATTCCGAAGGTCTGAAACGGCGCGGTTTTTCCGGTCCGGCGATCATGGCGATCAAACGAGCTTACAAAACGCTGTACAAATCCGGCCTCAGCTTCGAGGCTGCCAAAGCCGAGATACAGTCTCAACTGGCGGAACACAAGGAGTTACAGCCGTTGGTGGATTTTCTTGCCACATCCGAACGCGGCATCATCCGCTAAAAGACCTATGCACAACTACTGCGCTTGGTGATACTTCGTCAAAAAGTGGCTCAAAATCCTCATGTATTACACATACATTCCGGTTTTTCGCCCCTTTTTTCCTCGTCTGACCTGCGCTCGCTACGTTGTGCAAAGGTCTTTAATAGGTTATTTGAATGCAGCAGAAAAAGATTGTAATAGGTATCGTCGCGGGCGAAGCATCCGGGGATCTGCTCGGCAGCCACTTGATGGCAGCCCTGAATGAGGCTCGCCCCGATCTGAAGTTCGTGGGTATCGGTGGCCCCAGGATGCAATCCGAGGGAATGGAAGTGTTGTTCCCGATGGAAAAACTGGCGGTGCGCGGCTATGTGGAAGTATTGCGCCATTATCGCGAGATCGTCGGCATCCGCAGCAAATTGCGCAAATATTTCCTGGCCAACCGCCCGGATCTTTTTATCGCCGTGGACGCGCCGGATTTCAACCTGGATCTGGAAATGGTTCTCAAGCAGCACGGTATCACCACCGTCCACTATGTCAGCCCGTCGATATGGGCGTGGCGCGGAGAGCGCATCCACAAGATCAAACGCGCGGTGTCGCATATGCTCGCACTGTTCCCGCATGAGTCCGGGCTCTATCAGCAGGCCGGTGTGCCGGTGGATTATGTAGGCCATCCGCTCGCCGATATGTTGCCGGAGCAACCCAAGCGTGCTGAGATGCGCGAGACGATGCGTATTCCCTCACACGCAAAGGTGTTCGCCTTTCTTCCAGGCAGCCGCCAGAGCGAGGTCACGCAACTGGCCCGCACCATGATCGAAACGGCCAGGCTGATCTTGCAGCAACTGCCGGATGCGCGTTTTCTGGTGCCGCTGGTCAGCCGCGAGACACGCGGTATTTTCGAGCAGGCTCTCTATGATTGCGATGCACAGGAGCTGCCGATCACGATGCTGTTCGGTCATGCGCAGGATGCGATGATCGCTGCCGACGGGGTGCTGGTCGCATCCGGAACCGCCACGCTGGAAGCCGCATTGCTCAAGCGCCCGATGGTGATCACCTACCGGATGCCCGCGTTGTCATGGTGGTTGATGAAGCGCAAGAGTTACCAGCCCTATTTTGGTTTGCCCAACATCTTGTGCGGGCGGTTCGTCGTGCCGGAACTGATGCAGGAAGATGCCACGCCGGAGAACCTTGCCCAGGCTTTGCTCAACCTGCTCAACGACAAGGGCGCGGTGAAACAGCTCGAACAAACTTTCCTTGCCCTGCATCGATCGCTGCGCCAGAATACGGCGCAGAAGGCTGCTGCGGCTATTCTGCCGTATCTGCCGGTTGTACTCATCCCCTGACAAGGGGAGGCCGGGAGGGATTGTGGCGGGTATTCAAATACTCATTTGTGGCGTGGATGAAGCGGGCCGTGGGCCGCTGGCAGGGCCGGTGAGTGCCGCTGCGGTGATACTTGATTCGGACTATCCCATCGCCGGCCTGACCGATTCAAAAAAACTTTCCGAACGGCAGCGCGACCGATTGGCCATCGTCATTCGCGAGCGTGCGCTGGCATGGGCGGTGGCCTATGCCGAAGTCGACGAGATAGACCGCCTCAATATCCTGCAAGCCAGCTTGCTGGCGATGCGCCGTGCCGTGCTGGCACTCAGCATCCAACCGCAGCAAGTGCTGGTTGATGGACTGTATTGCCCGCAAACCGGCATTCCCAGTCAGGCGATCGTGAAGGGCGACAGCAAGGTCGCGGCGATCTCCGCCGCTTCGATCCTGGCGAAAACCGCGCGGGATGCGCTGATGCTGGAATTGCATGAGCGATATCCGCACTACGGTTTCGCCGACCACAAGGGCTATCCGACCGCCGCGCATCTTGCCGCGTTGCGCGAACATGGCGTATCGATCGTGCATCGCAAGAGTTTCAGGCCGGTGCGTGAGTTATTGTTCCCTCTCCCCCAAGCGGGATAACCAGCGACTTGGCTGCGGTTTTTGGCAGCCTAGTCGAGTGGCTAGTTGTTTCACTCAGAGGGATAGGGGAGAGGGTTTTATAGAAGAGAGTATCGCTTTTCAGGTATCGTATTAGCTTATTGTGGGAGCCCGATTTATTGGGCGATTCAATCGCGCAACGAGTTGCGCGCCTGCAACAAAGGGAATCTTTAACAGACCGGTATCAAACCATGACCCTGTTTAAACTCATCCACCTGCTTGCCGTCCTGATCTGGGTGGGCGGCATGTTCTTTGCGTACGTGGCCTTGCGTCCCGCTGCCGTCGAAGTACTCGATCCGCCGCAGCGCCTGCGCCTGTGGGATGCGGTGTTCCGCCGTTTCTTCAACTGGGTATGGGGCGCGGTCGGCGCTTTGCTGGTCAGCGGCTTGTATCTGGTCTACTTGTACGGCGGCATCGCGCATGTTGCACGCCATGTGCATATCATGCTGGTGCTGGGATTGGTGATGATGCTGATCTACGGCTATGTGTTCTTCGCCTGTTATGTGCCGCTCAGCCTGCACGTCGCCAACCAGCGCTGGAAAGAAGCGGGCATACTGCTGGGGAAGATACGCAAGCTGATTGCGGTGAATCTGGCGCTGGGCCTGTTGATCGTGTGTGAGGTAATGATTGGCATGGCATAGCCGCAGGCAGGCCGGAGATACGCGATCCGGAATAATCCCGACCGGCTTGATATACTGCGCAACCATATCGGGTGCATCACCGGAGTATGGGAACAACCTGTTTTCATTTTTAACTCAAGGAACGAATTCATGGACGAAAAAAATAGCATCGGTCAACTCAAAGAACGCCTTAACAAGGATATCAACGACATCGAAGCCGCGTTATCCCTGGCTAATCTGTATTACGACATGAACGATGCGCCACGCTCCATTGTTTACTACCGGCGTGTGCTTGATATAGATCCGTCTTTGCCCAACGCACGGACGGATATGGGTGCGATGTACTGGCGCAACGAGGATGTCGGTCTGGCTGAGCAGGCTTTTCGTGATGCGATCGCCCATGATTCCGGCTTCGGGCAAGCCTACGTGAATCTTGGCCTGTTATTGCACCATGCCAGGAACAATATCAAGGAAGCTCGCGCTGTCTGGCAACAGCTGCTTGCCGTCAATCCGGAGCACGCTTTGGCGGAAAAGGCGCGCGAATTGTTGCAGGAGACGGCGGCGTTGATTAACTGATGTGCGACAGCATCATGGCGAAATTAGAATTAATCGAGTCTGGCCACATTGATTTTTGATTTTTGCGCGCAGTCAGGCGGGTCTTTCAGGTTTGGGTGACCAACAAGTGAGCTGCGCGGGGAGCGCAGATAGGCGAGGATTGCTTTCTCACTCAAGTCGCAGAAGAAGCCGCGTTGAAGCGATACTGACTCATCGTGGCCGAGGCCAAATGGAAACAGCTGAGGGGCCAGCCCTTGATGCACCGGTGTTGAGCGAAGGGCATAGGTTTGGCGCAGCATATCTCGCCTTAATGCACGTGCCGTCCGCCGGCCTCGCCTTGTCCCGAACGCTTCTTCAAAGTTCGCGTGCGCCACGACTTCATCAAGGGCATCGGGCATAAGATCGTCGAAGAAGTCTAAGAATCTACGCGACATTCTCTCGATCTTCCACGGGGTCCGTGGTGAACACAATGACTCCATGGATGCGACGTACAAGATGCGTGCAACCTCGTCGTTGTTTTGTGCGAGGGCGGCGTTGTGGGTACGGAGAGCCGCACGCATGCGGTGAAAGTGGTCCAGTTCGGACGCGCCAGATACAGTTGAAAAGATATCGAGAGATACACTCTTTCGGGCAATGTTTAGCACTGCAAAATCTCTGTGCTTCGCCTGTAGATCAGCAGTTTCCTCTGACTTGGTTGGAATAACAAACGTGCCTCCCGCTACAGGGCGCCCAAGGGAAAAGGCGCAGATCGCAGCCGCTGTTTCTGCGAGTTGATGCGCTACATGTTCAGAGAAGAAGCCTGGCCCTGGACCGCGCGACGCGAGGTGCACCTTCACCTTTCCTGCGGGAGCAAAGGGAGACGGCTGCACTCCTCCCTCGGGCTGATCTTCTTTGAACTCAAGCAGTACGTCGGGTCCGATGCGTCGCCAGCCGAGCACTCTTGTCTGGGCCGTCAGGAACTCGAATAAGTAGGAAGTCATATTTCGAGTAAACGAAGGAACCAAACCTGGGAATGCATACTCGGTTGAATACCAGATTACTTCGCCAAAGCGGCCGCGTCGAGCATTCTCAATCGCCTCCGCAGAGTGCCGCGCTATCAACGGCTGCAGCGCTGGAACATCAGTATGAAACTCAATGTATGGGTCGTTATCAATGAACCTCGCCTCAACTGCAGACTCTCCAGGTACCCCAAACGTAATGCTCTGCTTTCCGCCGCCATGCTGCCGGAAGTCAATTCCAGTATCCGCGGCAAACTTCTTTAGCCAGTCGGTTGCAAGTAGTCGAAAAGGGCGCAGTTGGCTTTGCGTCATGTAGGTGCTCCTTGGTCGGCGTAGTGCCGTGTGACGCCTAACGAATAGCGTTTATCTGCCGCCTCGCCCAAACTTGTTACTCCCGCATACAGTGTTGGCGGCAGATAAACCTTGTTGGACTGAACCTTACGGAGATCGGAACCTAAGGGGATTGTAAGGTCATGTTTTGGGAAGTCAACCGAATGTCACGGCGCTTGCGCAACTGGCGAAGCCGAAATAAACAGGTATTCGCTAATTCTGAATACCGCACCGCGCATAAATCCCACTTGAAACGTCGAATAATAGGGGACACGTTTTCTGCTAAATTATTTGAGCTAAGGGTGGGCACACCGTGTCCACGCGGCGATCGCATGAATCGGTGGGCAACGAGTTGCCCGCCCTACGAAACTTCACCCAGATCAAACCTCCGCACATAGTGGCAGGTATAGCCGCCGCGATTTTTGATCAGATACTTCTGGTGATATTCCTCGGCACGGTAAAACTCCCTGAACGGCTCTACCCCGGTAACAACTTTGGCTTGCCATTCTCCGGAGGCATCCACGGCCCTGATGACCTCTTCGGCGGTTTGTCTCTGTTCTTTATCGACGTAAAAGATCGCTGAACGGTATTGCGTGCCTTTGTCATTACCTTGCCGGTTTCTTGTGGTAGGTTCGTGCATGCGGAAGAATTCGAACAGCAGGTGGCGGTAGCTGAGTTGTTGCGGGTCAAACACGACCTTCAGTGATTCGGCGTGGCCGGTGCGCCCGGTCTTGACGATCTCATAAGTGGCATTCGGGGTTTCGCCGCCGGTGTAACCGACCTCGGTGGCCAGCACGCCGGGGATGGCTCGTACCAGTTCTTCCATGCCCCAGAAGCAGCCGCCGGCAAGGTAGGCGGTTTGTTGTTTGGTGTGATCGGTGGTGGTCATGGTTACCCGCGCCGCAGTTTTTTCATTGCCTGCTGCGCCTCCATCTTGCCTTCGCGTTCCTTCTCGGTCGCTCTTTTATCGTGTTGTTTTTTTCCTTTGGCGAGGCCGATCTCCAGTTTGACGCGCCCGCCCTTGTAGTGCATATCCAGCGGCATCAGGGTGTAACCGGCGCGTTGTACTTTGCCGATGATCTTGTCGATCTCAAGTTTGTGCAGCAGCAGTTTTCGGGTGCGCACCGGGTCGGGATGGATGTGCGTGGAGGCGTTGAGCAAGGGGCTGATGTGCGAGCCGAACAGATATAGCTCGCCGCCTTTTACCGTGACGTATGCCTCCTTGAGCTGCGCGCGTCCGGCGCGGATGGCCTTGACTTCCCAGCCTTCCAGCATGATGCCGGCTTCATATTTATCCTCGATAAAGTATTCGTGGTAGGCTTTTTTATTTTGAATAATGCTCATGACATACTCATGACAGGTGAGTTTTGCGGTGTGTTCGGCTATTCTACCAGCCTTTGGAATCGCAACCCTTTGGGATAACATTTTGGGCAAGCAATGGCGTTAGTGGAAAAATCGGTGCTGGTTGCGCACAGCGCGGAGCAGATGTACGACCTGGTGGATCGCGTTGGGGAATACCCGCAGTTCCTGCCGTGGTGCGGCGGTGCCAGCGTCACCGAACTGGAGGGCGCGACGGTGCACGCCACGATCGATATCGATTATCACCATATCAAGCAGAGCTTCACTACCGAAAACGTGCGCACACCGCCGCACCGGATCGACATCACCCTGCAGCATGGACCGTTCCGGCATCTGGACGGCAACTGGAGATTCATCCCGCTGGGCCCGTCTGCCTGTAAAATAGAGTTTCGCCTGCACTATGAGTTTTCCAGCAAGTTGCTGGAAAAGCTGGTCGGGCCGGTGTTCCATTACATCGCAAACAGTTTCGTGGATGCCTTCATCCAACGCGCAGAAAAGGTTTATTCGAACGTATGAGTGACAAAATAGAAATCGAAGCGGTGTACGCCCTGCCTGACCGGCAAACCCTGCTCAGGCGATCCGTGCCGGCAGGGACGACGGTGGCTGAAGGTATCCGGCTTAGCGGCGTACTCGACAAGCATCCCGAGATCGACTTGGCCGTCAACAAGCTGGGGATATTCGGCAAGCTGACCAAAGCCGATACCGTGCTGCGCGACAAGGATCGCATCGAGATCTACCGACCCCTGATCGCCGACCCAAAAGAGGTGCGCCGCAAGCGTGCCGAAGAGGGCAAGGTCATGAAAAAGGGCGGCGGCGAAATCTGATGCTGGATTACGACCTGCACTGCCATTCCAACTTTTCCGACGGCACGCTTACCCCGACCGAACTGGTGGATCGTGCCGCCGGGCGCGGCGTGAAGGTGATGGCGCTGACCGATCACGACGATGTTGCCGGGCTGGATGAGGCAAGGGCCGTCGCGGCACGGCACGGCATGACCTTCATCAACGGGGTGGAGATTTCCGTGTCATGGCGCAGCCACACCCTGCATATCGTGGGTCTGGGCATAGCGCCGGAATACCCGCCGCTGGCCGAGGGCTTGCGCGGCGTGCGCAGCGGACGCGGCACACGGGCGCGGAAAATGTCCGATGAATTGGCCAAGGCCGGCATCGGCGGCGTGCTGGAAGGTGCGTTTCACTATGCGGGGAATCCGAACATGATAGGCCGCACCCACTTTGCGCGCTATCTGGTCGAAGCCGGGCATTGCAAGGATGTGAAGAGCGTGTTCAACCGTTACCTGGTGAAGGGCAAGCCGGGTTATGTGCCCCATCAATGGGCGGCTTTGGCGGACGCGATCAGTTGGATAAGCGGCAGCGGCGGGGTGGCGGTGCTGGCGCACCCCGGCCGTTATATGAGCGGGCGCGCCGGCATGGGCAGGAAGACCATGCACGAATTGCTCACCGAGTTCGTCGAATTGGGCGGGCTGGCGATCGAAGTGGTGACCGGCAGCCACACGCCGGAACAATATGCCGAATTTGCCCGCTATGCCGAAGAATTCGATTTGCTGTGTTCGTGCGGCTCGGATTTTCACGGGCCGGGCGAGAGTTACCGCGACATGGGGCGGTTGCCCGACTTCCCGCTGGGTTGCCGTCCGGTGTGGCAAGCACTTTCGTTGTAATGAAACCATTAACGGCTTAAACCACGGAATACTGATAAAACTACTAGCCATTCCACTAGACGAACAAAAAACGTTCGCCAAGTGGCTGGTTAACGGAACACACGGAAAAAGCAAAACCTGTCTTTATGCAACTACAAAACAGATTTCGAAATATATCAATGCAACTTAACTTTGGCTTCAATGTTTTTATTCCGTGTATTCCGTGGTTATAGATTGCAATTATTTAAAATATTTCATGTCCCAATTCTTTACGATCCACCCCGACAACCCCAATCCCCGCCTGATCCGCCATGCGGCTGAAGTGCTGCGCAACGGCGGTGTCCTGGTGTACCCCACCGATTCCTGTTACGCGCTGGGCTGCCATCTCGATGACAAGGATGCCGTGACGCGCATCCGCCAGATACGCAAGCTGGATGAACATCATCATATGACCCTGATGTGCCGCGACCTGTCAGAGATATCGCGCTACGCGCGGGTGGACAACACCAAATTCCGCCTGCTGAAAAGCAACACGCCGGGCAGCTACACCTTCATCCTGGAGGCGACCAAGGAAGTGCCGAAGCGCCTGCAGCACCCGAAGCGCAGCACGATCGGCATGCGCATCCCGGATCATCCGGTGGCGCTGGCGTTGCTGGAAGAATTGGGCGAACCGATGTCCAGTTCCACGCTGATCCTGCCCGACGAAGAGGGGCCGCTGAATGATGCATTGCACATCCGGGAACTGCTGGAAAAGCAGGTCGAACTGGTGATAGACGGCGGGGCTGTGGGCGTGGATTTCACAACTGTGATAGATCTGACCGGCGATGTGCCGGTATTGCTGCGACGCGGCAAAGGCGATGTTTCACCTTTTGGAATCGAGGAATAATGCAATTTGACCAACTGATACAAACCATCAGCCTCGCGGCGATCCCGGTGCTGTTCGCCATCACGCTGCACGAGGCAGCGCACGGTTATGTGGCGCGGCATTTCGGCGATATGACCGCCTATCAGGAGGGGCGCATCAGCCTGAATCCGCTGCGCCATATCGATCCGGTCGGTACAATATTGCTGCCGTTGCTGACCCTGATGCTGGGCGGCATCCTGTTCGGCTGGGCCAAGCCGGTGCCGGTCAACTTCGCCGCGTTGCGCCGTCCCAAGCAGGATATGTTGTGGGTGGCGATCGCCGGGCCGGCCTCGAATCTGGTCATGGCGCTGGGCTGGGGGCTGGTTTATAAAATGGCGTGGCTGAATCCGGGCAATTATTTTGCCGAACCGATGATGGGCATGGCTCAGTACGGGTTAATGATTAACGCGGTACTGATGGTGCTGAACCTGCTGCCGCTGCCGCCGCTGGACGGCGGGCGCGTCGCGGTCAGCCTGTTGCCGCACCGGCAGGCGTACCAGTTGTCCAGGATCGAGCCTTACGGCATGTTCATCCTGATTTTCTTGCTCATTACTAACGTGCTTGGACTGATATTATGGCCGCTGGTGGATTTGGTAATTGCCCTTATTAAATTAATTTTTGGAATATAAGTTATATGTTTGCTGATCGTGTTTTATCGGGTATGCGCCCCACCGGAAGTTTGCATCTGGGCCATTACCACGGGGTGTTGAAAAACTGGGTGCAGATGCAGAACGAATACGAATGCCTGTTCTTCGTGGCCGACTGGCACGCGCTGACCACGCATTACGACACGCCGCAAATCATCGAGCAAAATGTGTGGGACATGGTGGTGGACTGGCTGGCCGCCGGCGTCAATCCGGCGCGCGCCACGCTGTTCATCCAATCCAGGGTGCCGGAACACGCCGAGCTGCATCTGCTGCTGTCGATGATCACGCCGCTGGGCTGGCTGGAGCGCGTGCCGACCTACAAGGACCAGCAGGAAAGACTTTCCGAGAAAGACCTGAGCACTTACGGCTTCCTTGGGTACCCGCTGCTGCAAAGCGCGGACATCCTGATCTACCGCGCCACCCAGGTGCCGGTCGGTGAAGACCAGGTGCCGCATATCGAATTCACCCGCGAGATCGCGCGCCGCTTCAATCACATCTATGGGCGCGAACCGGGCTTCGAGGAAAAAGCCGAAGCCGCGGTAAAAAAACTCGGCAGCAAAAAAGCCAAGCTGTATTTCGAATTGCGTATCCGTTATCAGGAGCAGGGCGACGACGCGGCACTGGAGTCCGCCAAATCACTGCTGGATGAGCAACAGAGCCTGAGCCACGGCGACCGCGAACGGCTGTTCGGCTATCTGGAAGGCGGCGGCAAGATGATCCTGTCGGAGCCGCAAGCGATGCTCACGGCCGCCTCGAAGATGCCCGGCCTGGACGGGCAGAAAATGTCCAAGTCCTACAACAACACCATCACGCTGCGCGAGGATGAAGCCGGCGTGAGCAAGAAGATCCGCACCATGCCGACCGATCCGGCGCGCATCCGCCGCAGCGATGCGGGGGACCCCGCCAGGTGTCCGGTGTGGCCGTTGCACCAGGTATATTCCGGCGAAGATACGAAACAATGGGTGATGAAAGGCTGCAAGAGCGCGGGTATCGGCTGCATCGAATGCAAGCAGCCGGTGATCGATGCGGTGCTGGCGGAACAGCGCCCGATGCGCGAGCGTGCCCAGATCTATCTGGACGACCCGACCCTGGTGCGCAACATCATCGCCGACGGCTGCGAAAAGGCGCGCAAGCTGGCCTCCGAGACCATGCGCGATGTGCGCGAGGCGATGGGGCTGGGCTACAGCTAGATGTAATGGAGGCCATACTGCAATCGGTGATCACTTGTCCGCACTGTGGCGCTGCCAAAGAAGAAACGATGCCGACCGATGCCTGCCAGTTCTTTTACGAATGCACCGCTTGCCATACCGTGCTGCGTCCAAAATCGGGCGATTGCTGCGTGTTCTGTTCGTTTGGTACCATGCCGTGTCCGCCGGTTCAATTGCAACGGGATTGCTGCAAGCATTAACGATATGACCCAAGCCGATATTCAAACCGATATTCAATCCCCCGCGCCGCTGGCGCGCATCCACGGCGAACCGATGCTCGAGATGCCGCCGGATCTCTACATCCCGCCGGACGCGCTGGAACTGGTGCTGGAGAACTTTCAGGGACCGCTCGATCTGCTGCTGTATCTGATCCGCAAGCACAATCTCGATGTGCTGGATATCCCGATGGCGGAATTGACCCGCCAATACATGGGTTACATCGAGATGATGCACCAGCATCGCCTGGAGCTGGCGGCGGAGTACCTGCTGATGGCGGCAGTGCTGATCGAGATCAAATCGCGCATGCTGTTGCCGCGTCCGCCCAGGGTCAGCGAGGATGATGGCGAAGACCCGCGTGCCGAGCTGATGCGCCGTTTGCTGGAATACGAGCAAATGAAACTGGCCGCGCAAAAGCTCAATGAACTGCCGCAGGCCGGACGCGATTTCGGGATCGTGCAAGTGCTGATCGAAAATACCGTGCGCGAACGTTTGCCTGAGGTCAGCGTGGAGGATCTGCGCCAGGCGTGGCTGGGCCTGTTGGCGCGCGCAAAATTGAACATGCATCACAAGGTGCGCCGCGAACAGCTCTCGGTGCGCGAGCAAATGACGCACGTCCTGCGCTGTCTGCAGGGCGGCGAATATGTGGTTTTCGACCAGTTGTTCGACGTGCAGGGCGGCGTGGCGAAACTGGTGGTCACCTTCATCGCCATCCTCGAACTGGCCAAGGAATATCTGGTGGAGATCCAGCAAAACGAAACATTGGGGAGTATCTATGTCCGAACAAGCCGAGCGATTAACGCCGAGTGAAATACTGGTATTCCCAAGCCCTTCAACTGAAGAGGGTTCGGGACAGGTTGGGGCGATCGCACAGCAAGCAATCGACTTGCAGAAGCTCAAAGGCGTGCTGGAAACCGCGTTGCTGACCAGTGCGGAGCCACTGGCATTATCCGAATTGAAAAAGCTCTGCGAGCTGCCGGTTGAGAATCGCCAACTTGAAACGCTGATCGAGGAGCTGACCCAGGATTGGCATGGACGCGGTGTGGAGTTATGTCGTGTTGCCAGCGGCTGGCGGTTCCGTGCCAAACCGGAGATGCAGCAATATCTGGACAGGCTCAACCCGCAAAAGCCGCCGCGTTACTCGCGTGCGGTGCTGGAAACACTCGCCATCATCGCCTACCACCAACCGGTCACCCGCGGCGACATCGAGGAGATACGCGGGGTAGCAGTTTCCGCGCAAATCCTCAAGACGCTGGAAACGCGCGGCTGGGTTGAGGTGGTCGGCACCCGCGATACACCGGGAAAACCGGAATTGTTCGCCACCACCAAACAACTGCTCGACGATCTCAATCTGCGCGCCCTGCAAGAACTCCCTTCCTTGCAGGAGATCGGCGCGTTGCTGGAGCAGGACGCAAACGTAGTGGCGTGATTAGCCAGCCACTAATCCATCGTATTTTGACGGATAAGTGGAATGGCCATGCAAAGCAATCGCGACCTGAATATGCCAAAAAATGGTGCTGGTGTGATAAATCAGGGAGCGAAGAATGAACGGGTATGGTGAATCAGTGCGCACAGATCAGGGCGCAGCACCCGCAAGGGGTACGCCGGTTGGTGCCCCGCTGCTGCGCAGCGACCCTTCCGCAGTGAATTGCGCCCCTGCAATGCGGATCCCGGAACATCCCGTAGGGGCGCGATTCATCGCGCCCGAATTGCCTCCTGACACATCGGCACTTAACTCCGACATTCATCATCGCCGTTCCATCCGGTTGCGCGGCTACGATTATTCTCAGGCTGGGGCGTATTTCATATCGCTATGTACGCAAAAACGGGAATGTCTGTTTGGTGCGGTGGCGGGCAATATCATGCGGTTAAATGATGCCGGGCACATGGTGCAGAATATTTGGGAGGCGTTGCCGGATCTTTATGCGGGAGTGACATTGGATACGTTTGTGGTCATGCCGAATCATATTCACGGCATCATCATGTTGAACGACGTAGGGGCGCGATTCATCGCGCCCAATAACGACCAAGGTACGGAAAATCAGGGCGCGATGGCGTTGCATAGCCATTCCACTAATCCATCAAAATACGATGGATAAGTGGCTGGTTAATCGCGCCCCTACGGATTCGAAGGACATCAAGGTATGAAGCTGATCCAATCCCGCGATAACCCCTTCTTCAAGGAACTCGTCAAGCTCGCCGGTTCGGCGCGGCAACGCGGCAAGGAGAATACGACCCTGCTGGACGGCGCGCATCTGCTGGCTGCATATCTGGATGCCGGACTGATGCCGCAGCACATCTTGCTGAATGCGGCCGCTTTGCGGGATGAGGAGATAACCGCGCTGCTCGGGCGGTTGAACGGCATGCCGGTCACGCAGCTGGATGACAGACTGTTTGCGGAACTCAGCGAACTGAAGACGCCCACCGGCATCCTGGCGCTGATAGCATTGCCGCAGCCGGGCGCAACGGTTGTACAGAGCCGCTTTGCGTTGTTGCTGGAGGATATCCAGGATCCGGGCAATCTCGGTTCGATGTTGCGTTCTGCTGCCGCTGCGGGATGCGATGCGGTGTTTCTTTCCGGAGGCTGCGCTGATGCGTGGTCGCCCAGGGTGTTGCGTGCCGCGATGGGCGGGCATTTCGCGTTGCGCATCTACGAGCAGCAAGATCTGGCGGGCGTGGCCAAAGCATTTTGCGCGCAGCCGCCAGGCGGCTTGCCAGCCAACCGTTCTGCCGGGATTTTGCTGGCAACCGGCCTGCAAGCCACGCACAGCCTGTTCGACTGCGACTTGCGAGGCACGGTCGCGTTTCTGATCGGCAACGAAGGGGCGGGTCTGTCCGGCGATTTGCTGAGTCTCGCCACACAAACAATCACCATTCCGATGCCCGGCAAGGCCGAGTCGCTGAATGCCGCTGCGGCGACAGCGATCTGTTTGTTCGAGGCGGTACGGCAACGACAGTGTCAACAATGATTTTTCCGCTTTGCCTGTACCGGGATTCGGCATGGTTGGTATTCCAGGGACGGTTGGCAACAAGCTGCGCCAAGTAAGCGAACATTATCAGCCATCAGGCAGCCCGGTCTGTGGCGACGGAAGCCACTTCGGCGTGCCGGCCAACCTCTTCCTGACGCGTGTCGTGTTTGTTTTTCATTTACCCGTCCCCATGGTATTGGCGGGCATAAAACTCCTTGACCTGCAAGCCTGTTTCGCTATAATGCGCGCCCCTGTGAGGCTGCCTGTAAAACCGAAGGGCAGTTCACTTACCTTGCTCCACCGCACCGCAAGCGGGGGGCTTAACCATAAGGAGATGTAATGCGACATTACGAAATCGTGTTTATCGTGCATCCCGATCAAAGCGAGCAAGTGCCCGCGATGATCGAGCGTTATCGCACACTGGTCACTTCCAAGGGTGGTTTTATCCACCGTCTGGAAGACTGGGGCCGCCGCCAACTGGCTTACCCGATCCAAAAGATCCACAAGGCACATTACGTGCTGATGAACATCCAATGCAACCAGGAAACGCTGGACGAACTGGAGCACGCGTTCCGCTTCAATGACGCGGTGTTGCGTCATCTGACCGTCAAGACCAAGGCTGCCGTCACCGAACCGTCCGCGATGATGAAGGAAGAAAAATCCCGCTCGGTGCTGCCTGAAGGTTCGGCACCGGTGACTGCTGCACCCGCAGTTGCTGAAGCGGCTGCAGCCGCCTAGTCATTGGCAATTGGCGCGTAATCAGGTTGTCATCAGCGGCGAGTTGATCGCACTGGAAAGTTTGCGTTATACCCCGGCCGGAGTGGCGAGAGTGGCACTGACGTTGAGTCATAGCTCGCAGCAGCCGGAAGCAAACGGTGTACGGCAGGTGCAGTGCGAAGTGAATGCGCTGGCATTTGCCGGGGTGGCCGACAAGGTTGCCAGGTTTGCGGTAGGACAGAACGTTAAAGTGCGCGGGTTCCTGGCCCGGCAAGGCATCCGCAGCAGGCAACTGGTTTTGCATATAAACGACATAATTTTGGAATAAGGAAATATCATGGCTCGTCCATCAGACAAAAAGAAAGATGACAAGAACAAACGCTCTTCCCGCAACAACCTGTTCAAGCGCCGCAAGTTCTGCCGCTTCACGGTCGAGAAGATCCTCGAAGTGGATTACAAGGATGTGAACATCCTCAAGGAATTCATCTCCGAAAACGGCAAGCTGATCCCGGCACGCATCACCGGCACCAGGACACATTATCAGCGCCAGCTGAGCACCGCCGTGAAACGCGCGCGATTCCTGGCTTTGATGCCTTACACTGACCTGCATTAAGGAGCCCGGACATGCAAATAATTTTGATGGAAAAAGTGACCAACCTCGGCCAATTGGGTGAAGTGGTCAAGGTCAAGAACGGTTTTGCGCGCAACTTTTTGATCCCGCAAGGGAAGGCAAAACGCGCGACCGCCGCGAACATGGCCGAGTTTGAAGCGCGCCGCTCCGAGATCGAAGCCGCCGACAAGGTCAAACTGGCTGAAGCACAAGCACGCGGCGAAAAACTGGCCGGCCTGACCGTGCAGATCGTGCAAAAAGCCGGTGTGGATGGCAAGCTGTTCGGCTCTGTCACCAATGCCGACATCGTGTCCGCGTTGGCTGCGCAGGGGTTTGACGTTGAAAAATCGCAAGTGCATATGCCTGAAGGCCACCTCAAGCAGATCGGCGACCATCACCTCAACATCGCGCTGCATACCGATGTGGTCGTGGGTATCACCGTGTCGGTGCTCGGCGAACACTGATTCCGCTTCCATTTCATCGGTGATACGGCGTTGGCATCGTCACGCACTCCTAGCCGTGTTAAATACACTGTCTGCGTCGTGCGTTCCTTGCCGCCTTGTCTCACCTTCAAAATGAAACCGTAATAACTCTCCGCATCAAAACAATACAAAAAGGACTGGCGACAGTCCTTTTTTGTTTTTGGTGCGCCCGGCAGGGCGCACTTACTTGGAGGTGAAAGTCCTCTACTCGCCCTGCAAGGGGAAGAGTTAGCTGAACGGCAAGGGTGTCGCGGGCGACTGCGAATCTGGAGGAAGCCGAAGGCAAAGCGCTGGCCTG
>JBGSKJ010000007.1:0-2569 GCA_041741275.1 Gallionella sp. | reverse complement strand
GGGTGGCGACTACCTCGCCGTTCGCAACCGCAATGAGCGCCTGCAGGCGGCGCCGGACGGCAGTGGCTATCGCTGCGATTGGCAGTGGACCAGCGACCTGCATGCGCCGAAGTTGCTTCCGTCATTGGGGCGGATGCTGATGCAACGTGCGCTGGCCGATCATCCGATAGCGGTTGCTGACTCGCCACCCGCACCGAGGGCGGTCGATCCGCAGGTCAGCTTCGTCATCGGTCATCGCGGTAGCGCAAGGCTGCCGCATCTGCTGGCAACCCTGGGCAGCATCGCGGCGCAGCGAGGCGCTGCCATCGAATGCATCGTGGTGGAGCAGGATGTCGCTTCCCGGTTGACGGGCCACCTGCCCAGATGGGTGCAGCACATCCACACCCCGCCACCCACAGCGGACATGCCGTATTGCCGGTCGTGGGCCTTCAACATCGGCGTGAAGCATGCGTGTGGTGAACTGCTGGTGTTGCACGACAACGACATGCTGGTGCCCTGCGACTACGCGGCCCGGCTGCTGGCGCTGACACGAAACGGTTACGCTGCGATCAACCTAAAACGCTTCATCTTCTACCTGAGCGCGGCGCATACCGAGTCCTATTTTGCCGGCAAAACGGGATTGCTGGCCCACCCGCCCGAGGCCATCACGCAGAATCTGGAAGCCGGTGGCAGCGTCGCCATCACCAGGGAAGCCTTTGAACGCATCGGCGGCCTGGACGAGAGTTTTATCGGCTGGGGCGGGGAGGACAACGAGTTCTGGGAGCGTGCGCAGACCCTGAAGGTGTGGCCGTATGGCTGTCTGCCTCTGGTGCATCTGTGGCATCCGGCCCAACCGGGTAAACCGATTCACGCGGGATTGGACAACTACCAGAGCGCCGCCGTGGTCGATCCACAATTCCGGATTTCGAAACTGCACCAACGAGCACGCGGTGCGCTAGCCGGCCCGATGGGCGGGCCCGGTCAATGATGATGCAGTTGCGCACGAACCTGGCTTGCAACCTGTCTGTCTTCGATGCGGGAAGTCGGGCGCGGTGCCGATTCTCATGAACGAAAGTCAGTTCCGCGCCCGTCAATGTCCGTTTTGTAGTTCCGATCGAAATCGGGTGGTACTTGCCCTGCGTGCGGACCATATCTTTGCGGCCAACTGGAGCTATCGGCCACAGCGACTGCCTTCCTTACAGTTGAAGGGCGACGAGACATTTCCCATTTCCCGATGCGTTCAGTGCGGTTTCGTGTTCGCTAGCCGCCTTCCCGATGATGCCTTTCTTGCCGTCGTCTACGATGAAGTGATCGATGCTGAAGCAGCCCGTGTCCATAGTTTCACCGTTGAGAGCATGGCCGCACGGATGCGCTATCTCGCGCGCATGCTGCCGTTGCTAAAGCCGATCAACAATGCGCAAGCCGTGCTCGACTTCGGATGCGGCTTTGGACCAAGCCTGACCTTGCTCGCGGCGAACAGTTATGTATCTGCATTCGGATTCGATACCAGCGAAATGCGGGTCAACGAACTTCGCGCGAAAGGCCTGCGTGCATCGGTCGATATGGGCGAAGTGCGGCAATTCGCGCCGTTTGCCGGGGTGATCCTGGACAACGTCCTCGAACACATGCCCGACCCCAGGACTACGCTGGGCTTGATCAGGTCGTTGTGTGTGGATGGAGCGATTGCATTTGTCAGTGTTCCCAATGCCAGCGATTCCAGTTTGAGGCGGCAGGCGTTGGCACACGGACGTGGTGCGCCCTGCTCGATGGAGATCAATCCCTGGGAGCATTTGAATTACTTCGACCAGTGGCATCTCGATCGGATGATGCACGACGCGGGGTTTGATCGGCTGCCGGCGTCCAAGCTGCCTGGCGAGGTTGAAATCGGCCTGCGTCCGGAGTCCCGTGCGCTGGCTAGATGGAAAAACGTTGCGGCTTCACTGCTTCGACTGGCTCGCTATGCGGTCGTTGGCGATTCAACGCCCTCGACCAATGCAAGCTTTTACCGTGTCAGAGGGATAGGAAGCAGTTGAAGAAGGATGATTGTGCATGTGCGGCCTAGCCGGTTGGCTGGAGACGCCCGGTGCCGGCACCGATCCATGGGTGCTGGAACGCATGCTGGATGCGATCCGGCACCGTGGCCCGGACGATCGCGGCGTTTTTTTCGATGCCGCGGCGGGTCTGGCCCTGGGGCATCTGCGGCTCAGCATCATCGACCTGAGTGCGGCCAGCCACCAGCCGATGCGCGATGCCGGGAGCGGGGTGGCGCTGGTTTACAACGGCGAGGTCTACAACTTTCGTCAGCTGCGCGCCGAGCTTCAGGAGCAGGGTTATCGCTTCGCCTCTACCGGCGATAGCGAGGTGGTGCTGAAGGCCTACCTGCATTGGGGTGTGGATTGTTTCGCGCGTTTCGCCGGCATGTTTGCCCTGGCGCTGTGGGATCCGCGCGGTGGTGTGCTGCACCTGGCCCGCGACGCCATGGGCATCAAGCCGTTGTACTTTGTCGAATTCGCCGGACGCCTGCTGTTTGCCTCGGAAGTCAAGGCCTTCAAGCAGGTCCCCGGATTCGGTCTGCAGGCTTCGACGCTCG
>JBGSKJ010000006.1:0-5881 GCA_041741275.1 Gallionella sp. | reverse complement strand
TCGGCATCACCGCCACGGTCGAAAAGGTCGCCTGCGGCGCGGCGGAAACCGTGCCCTACATCACCGTCACCAACCTCGCGCGCACGCTGCGTGACTTGAAGGAACGCGACATCTGGGTGGTCGGCGCGGCGGGCGAAACTGAAAAAGATTTGAACGGTTTCAAGCACGCCGGCGCACTGGCCTGGGTGCTGGGCGCGGAGGGCGAAGGCCTGCGCCGCCTGACGCGCGAAACCTGCGATGAACTGGTGCGCATCCCGATGCTGGGCAGCGTCGAAAGTCTGAACGTCTCGGTCAGTGCCGGCATCTGTCTGTTCGAAGCGCGACGGCAGCGCAAGCAATTGTAGGGTGCGTTCCACGCACCAGGGTGCGCATAGCGCACCCTACGGCTAATCCCCACTTCGAATTCGGGCGTAGAATACCCGCAGCACTTGATATTCCATGTTTAGTACCAACCTGTCAGTTGCCGGAAGACATCAGGAGGGCATCATGATATTCAATGATCGTGACGATGCGGCGCAACGGTTGGTGAAGGAGCTTGTGCAATACCGAGTCCAGAACCCGCTGGTGCTGGCGATCCCGCGCGGTGCGGTGCCGATGGCCAGGATCATCGCCGATGAACTGGAAGGCGAATTGGATGTGGTGCTGGTGCGCAAACTGCGCGCGCTGGGCAACCCGGAACTCGCGATGGGTGCGGTGGACGAGACCGGCTGGACCTATCTCGGCGACTATGCCGGGCGGGTGGGCGGCAGTTCGCAATACATCGAAGCCGAGAAGGAAACACAACTCAAGGTGATGCGCGAGCGGCGCGCCAGTTATACCCCGATACGTCCGCCGCTCGACCCGGCCGGGCGCATCGTCATCGTGGTGGACGACGGTCTGGCCACCGGCTCCACGATGATCGCCGCGCTGCATGCGCTGCGCGCCAAGTCCCCGAAAAAACTGATCTGCGCCGTCCCGGTCGCACCGCCCGATACGCTGCTCAAGGTGCAACCTTACGCCGATGAAGTGGTGTGTCTGAGCGCGCCGGAGATGTTCAATGCGGTGGGACAGTTCTACCAATCTTTCCCGCAGGTGAGTGATGAGGAAGTGATTGCGCTGCTGGCTGCGTAGCTACAAGGATCCGAGCCCGAGTGGGGCTTCAGTCCCTTGCAACCCTTTGGGGTGCTTGTTGCGGGTGCCGGCCGCGATCAAAAAGCTTCGAGGGTCGCCTCGACAGGCTCGGGACAGATAGCCGGCTTAGCATTAGCTTTGCCGACGCACGAATATCGCAGCAACTTGCTTCTTCGGCTTGTTTTCAGGCTGGTCGGGCTGAGCGATAGGTGTTGCGCTGGCGCTCGGTTCGTAAGGCTTGTCGAACCACGGATCATGGCCGGGTTTTTTTGGTGCGGCCGGACGTGATGCATTGCTTCTCTCATGATGCTCGCCACGTGCTGGATGGCTGCGTTCATGATGTTCGCCGTGAGATGTTCTCCCAACCCTTGCAGCGTGCGGCACGACCGCGGTTTCCTTTGGGATCTCGCACTTGATCAACTTCTCGATCTCCTTCAGGTATTTTTCCTCTTCCGGCGACACCAGCGAGATCGCTTTACCGGACGCGCCGGCGCGTCCGGTTCGGCCGATGCGGTGGACGTAATCTTCCGGGGCGTGCGGTATCTCGTAGTTGATCACCATCGGCAACTGGTCGATATCCAGGCCGCGCGCGGCCACGTCGGTCCCGATCAGAACGGTGACCTTGCCCTGCTTGAACGCATCCAGCGCCTGCATGCGCTCAAGCTGGCTTTTGTCGCCATGGATCGCATCGGCGGCCACGCCTTCTTTCTGCAATTGTCTGGAGAGGCGGCTGGCGGCGATCTTGGTTTTGGTGAACACCAGCACTTGCGACGCATCACTGCCGCGCAACAATTGCGCAAGCAGCACATGTTTGTCTTCCTGCGCGACCAGATAGACCTTTTGCGTGATATTTTCAGCGGAGGCGTTGCTGCGTGCGACCTCGATGAGTCTTGGTTTGGTCAGAAACTCGGCTGACAATTTCTTGATCTCGTTTGAGAACGTGGCCGAGAACATCAGGTTCTGCCGCTGTTTGGGCAGCAACGCCAGGATGCGCTTCAGATCCGGCATGAAGCCCATATCCAGCATGCGGTCCGCCTCATCCAGCACCAGCATCTGCACTTGATTGAACTGCACCGATTTCATTTCGATGTGATCCAGCAGCCGGCCCGGCGTCGCAACCAGAATCTCCACACCGGTTTTCAGATGCGGCGTCTGCGTCTTGATGTCCACCCCGCCGAACACCACCAGCGAGCGCAACTTGCAATGCTTCGCATAGGTCTTCACGCTTTGTTCCACCTGGATCGCCAGTTCGCGTGTCGGCACCAGGATCAGCGCGCGCACCGGATGGCGCGCCGGCGAAGTGCTGGAACTGGCATGAGGCAGCAATTTTTGCAGCATCGGCAACACAAACGCAGCGGTTTTACCCGTGCCTGTCTGCGCGCCCGCCATCAGGTCGCAGCCTTCCAGCACCAGCGGGATGGCCTGTGCCTGTATCGGTGTAGGTGTGGTGTAACCGGACGCGACCAGCGCCTTGAGGATCTCCGGCGCCAACTTCAATTCTTCAAAACTGATCGTATTCAATGCTCTAATCTCTTCATAAGGATAGTGGGAGACATTCCCCCCAGCCCGGGCATTATACGCCGCTGCCCCCAACGCCATATTGCCTTGCCCCAACTATATGATTTTCATTGTTTATTGTGGGTGTGCCGGACCCGTACGCTTGGCAAATGCCAGCCAGCCGTGCCGGCACGGCGTGCACGTCAGCCTGAATGTGCAGTTCGACGCATTCCGAAGCGGTTGGCTTCGACCATGGAATCTGCCCGCGAACAGGGTAATCGCGGGCCGCTTCGAAGGCTCAGGACGAGCAGCTCACTTCAATCTGTCGCGCCCATTCCGGCGGCGCGGCGGCATAACTCTCCATCCCCGGCTGTTCCTCGAATGGTTTGCTGAGCAAATTCAGCAGGCGGTCGATCTCGGAAAAGTCACGATGCTTCTCGGCCTGTTCGATCGCGGTTTGCGCCAGGTGGTTGCGCAGGATGTATTTTGGATTGACCGAGTCCATGCGGACTTTGCGTTCGCTGTCTGCGTCAGGTTCATTTTGCAGGCGTGAGCGATAGGCCGCAGCCCAGGCATCGAAAGCCGCGCGGTCGATGAACTGGACGCGTAACAGCTCGTTCGTCGCATTCTCAGCCGTGTTGAAATTCCCCAGGCTGCGAAACAGCCTGGTGTAATCGAGCTGGCTGGCGTGCATCATTTCCAGCAGCGCAGCTAACAGTAGAATATCATCCCGGCTGGCGCTGACAAGTCCCAGTTTTGCTCCCATCATTTCCGCATAGTGTTTGTGATAGGCCGGGGCATAGCCGTCCAGCACGGCATGGGCCGGTTCGGCAGGGATCAGCGGTGACAGGGCTTGCGCAAGACAGGCGAGATTCCACAGGCCGACTTGCGGCTGCTGATCATATGCGTAGCGCCCGCGCGGATCGGAATGGTTGCAGATGTAGCCGGGATCGTAACTTTCCATGAAGCCGAACGGGCCGTAGTCGAAAGTCAACCCGAGTATCGACATGTTGTCGGTGTTCATCACGCCATGCGCGAAGCCGACCGCTTGCCATTGCGCCATCAACTTGGCGGTGCGCTGGGTGACCTCATTCAGGAACAACTGGTACTTGTCCGCATCGTCTGTGAGGTGCGGAAAGTGTCGTGCGATGACGTAATCGGCGAGTGCGGCAATCTGCTGGTGCTGGCCGCGATGGAAGAACACTTCGAACGAGCCGAAGCGCACATGCGAAGGCGATAGCCGGGTGAGCACGGCGGCGGTTTCGATGCGCTCGCGATAGACTTCTTCATCGCTGCCGACGATGCACAGGGCGCGGCTGGTGGGAATGCCCAGTCCATGCATGGCTTCCGAACACAGGTATTCGCGGATGCTGGAGCGCAGCACCGCGCGGCCATCACCCTGGCGTGAATACGGGGTTATGCCGGCGCCCTTGAGTTGCACATCCCACAGTTCTCCGGCGCGATTCCTGATCTCACCCAGCAGTATCGCGCGCCCGTCGCCGAGTTGCGGGACGAAGTGGCCGAACTGGTGGCCGGCATAGAGCATGGACAGCGGCTCGGTACCCGGCAGCAAGCGGTTGCCGGTGAAGTGTTCGGCGAAATCGGCGCGCGATTTTTCTGCGCTATCGAGGTCGATCAATCGTGCGGCGTTTGCATTGAAGCTGACCAGATAGGGGGCGGGCAGGGGTGTGGGGTACAGGCGGCTGTGGAAGTCTTCCGTCAGACGGGCAAAGGTGTTTTCGAAATTCAGTTGTTCGAGCTTTTGCATGGTGGGAGTTGAGGGTGCGGCGCAGCGCCCCGTCAAGGCGGCGCTACGCGCGAACTGCTGCACCGCTGCAGTTCAAACGCAGCCGGTAGGCTTCGGCAGGCCGCCGTATTTGGTGATGGGCTTCATCGGGCCGGTCATCCACAGGTCGAAGACTTCCTTCTGGTCCTGTTCGATATATTTTACGAATTTGCGGATCGGCGGCACGGTGCCGAATTCATCGTAGAACTCGCGGGCCTTCATGATATGCACCCATTTCTCGTCGTTCAATTCATAGCCATCGGCCTCGGCCATGGCTTTCGCGATCTCCGGTGTCCAATCGCTCATGCTCTCGAGATAGCCGTCGCCGTCGCGTGTCGGGATTTCCATTGGTAATGCTCCTGTCAGTTGAATGGAACGAATGATATTCGTACCTGAGTTATTTAGTCAAGTAATGATTCTGTGTGGCTGCGGCTACAATGGCGGCGTGATTGATTCAAGGATATGCAGGATAAAAATGAGTACAGAAATCAAGGTTCTTTTTGTGTGCATGGGCAATATCTGCCGTTCTCCCACGGCAGAGGCGGTGTTTCGCCACTATGTCGAAAGTGCCGGTCTGTCCGAACACATTTCGATCGATTCGGCGGGGACGCATGATTACCACATCGGCGATCCGCCCGATTTGCGTACGCAGCGGGCGGCGCAGCAGCGCGGCTATGACATGAGCGCTTTGCGCGGGCGCCAGGTGGAGGCGGCTGACTTCCGCCGTTTTGATTATGTACTGGCGATGGACCTGGCCAATCTCACGATACTGCAACGCCTTGCACCGCCGGACAACACAACGCAGGCGCAGTTGTTCCTCGAATACGCGCATCATCATGCGGAGCGTGAAGTACCGGATCCCTACTACGGCGGCGCGGGCGGATTCGAGCGTGTGCTGGATATGGTGGAAGATGCGGCGCAAGGGTTGCTACAGGAGATCCGGCAACGGCATTTTGCCGTATAGCTTTGCAGGCTTACATGAAATAAAAAAGCCGCACGATTTTCATCGTGCGGCTTTTTGCTGCAAAGCGAAATTATCCTTGCGGATGTTGCGTCTCGATCTGCACCAGCGGTTCATTCTCCACATACACTTCACGCTGACGCTCGCGGCGGCGTGGGGTGTGTCTTTCCGCCGGGGTTGCAGTGACCTGCGCTACGGTGCCCAGTTTGACCGGGTCGGTCTCGATTTGAACCAGGCCGTTGCCTGATGTCCGCGCTACGGGGAGCGGGGCCACTACCGCAGGCAAGCTGGGTGTCGATACCGCAGGCAGGCTTGGAGTGTAGATCGTCGGCATGGCGACATATTCGCTTGGCCTGACGAAACCCTCGGGGTAGGCGATATATTCCGTCGGCCCAGCGCTGGACGGTGTGGTGTCCATCTGTTCGAAGGATTGCTGTACGGCTTCGCCACTGCTTGCCAACCCTTCGGCGCTTTGCGCCGCATGTTCGCGTTGCTCGCGCTCCCGGCGTCCGCCTCGGCGACCGCGG
>JBGSKJ010000005.1:0-11516 GCA_041741275.1 Gallionella sp. | reverse complement strand
CACCCCAAGTTCTCTAAACCCGGAATGATCGCAAATGCGCAATCTAAAATTCAAATCGTGGACACCCATGAATCGCTTGGAACCCTTATCAATGTTGACGTTGCCGTCGGAACGTCTCAATTTAACCGGACACTATTGACCAAATTTGGATAATTAGATCTCTGGCTCGACTGTGTTAGAAGCTTTCTGAATCAATCTTGTGTTTTCCATGAAACGAAACGGAAATCATTCAACAGGAGTTCTGGCTGCGTGAATTTGCGCAGGTTTTCTCACATTGATGTTGTCACTGAGCAGTTGCGGAGGAAGTGATACAGCGGCTTCCGCAACTGCCCCCATTCCGATCAACACCGCGACAGGCTGGTCGGATTCGCCCTTCATTTCCAGAGATGGGAACCGGCTTTATTTCATGTACTCGAGATATGATTTTGGGCCATTCATTCTGAGCGGCGGAACCACTATGCCGGTAGCATCCGGACCCGATCGGCCGGGCCTGAATAAAAGCAGCACAAACCCGTTTGATGAATCCGACATTTATATGGCAACCAAAAATCCCAACGGGACTTGGGCAGAAGCGGTTAACCTGGGATTGAATGGCGCTTACGGTGATTCAAGCGGTATGGAGATCAATGGCGGAAACACTTTTGTCTGGCTTCATGGCAACGGATCCAGTAACGACATATCCATTGCCAATAAGAATCCGGATGGGACCTGGGGCGCCCCGATTGTTCCTGCTTCCGGCGTCAATGACCCCTCTGCTATTCAAGATAACCCCCATATTTCCGAGGATGGACGTGCCTTGTGGTTCGTATCCGGTCGTACCACCGGGGGTGCTGGAGGGAGAGACATCTGGTTTTCTACGGATGCGCTTGGGGATAACAACTGGTCTGCTCCGGTAAATTTTAGCTCCGTCAATACCCCGGCGGACGAAGATCAGATGTGGATATCTCCAGTTGGTCTGGACGTTTATTGGAATGATAGCTCCCAGGGAATCATGCACTGTACGTGGGGTGGTTCAAATTGCGCGGCTCCACCCACGGTTGTGACTATCACCGGATGTGCTATTGCTGCAGAGGTCTCCATGCCTGATGATGGACAAACCATGTATTTTGCTTGTGGCGACCCAACAACGGGCAGGGTCAAGATTATGTATTCAACGAAACAGCCCGATAGCAGTTGGGGCGTTGCGACACCGGTAGATTAGATTTATTCGCGATTGCTGGTGTCCGCTTTCAATACCTTCCTCCCGTACTGAGAACAAGCAACACGCCTTGCATGGCATCCCCACAAGACAGCATCACGGTTCATGACACTTTTGGTTTGCGCTGATCAGCGCGCAGTCGCGGTGCAAGCAACAAATCCGCAGCATCCGCATCCACCGGCTTGCCGGCAGCGTCCACCAGCGGCTGCTCGAAATCGTTCCAGCCGCGCACGCCGGTCTTGAGCGAGACCACACCGGTGTAGCCCATCTGCTGCATCACGTCTGCGACCAGGGCAGAACGGTAACCGGAGCGGCAGATCACCACGATATCCAACCCGCGTCCGGCAGCAAGCAAAGGCACGGTCTCGTCGAAATCCCATTCGCAGGATTGTTCCAGTACCCCGCGCGGCACATTGATCGCGCCGGGAATGCGCAGGGTGGCGAACTCTGCGGGCTCGCGCACGTCGAGCAGGACGAGTTCTCTACACGCGGCAAGCTGTTTGCTCAGGTCCCAGGGCTGGAGCTCCTTCACGCGTGTGAGCGCGTCGGCGACAAGGTCAGAGTATCGTTTCATTCAGCTTCACTCCTTCACAAACACCGCGATCGATTCCACATGCGAAGTATGCGGGAACATATTCATCACGCCCGCCGCTTTCAGCACGTAGCCGCGCTGCACCAGTTCGGCGGCATCGCGCGCCAGCGTGGCAGGGCTGCAGCTTACGTAGACAATACGGTGCGGCGCGTTTGGACCACCCAATGACTTCACCAGCTCCAGTGCACCATCTCGCGGCGGGTCGATCAGCAATTTGTCGAAATGACCCAGTGCGGCAAACCCTGCTTCCGTCATCTCGAACAGATTCATCGCGAAGAATTTGGCGTTGTCCGCCAAGCCGTTGACGGCGGCGTTCTGTTTGGCGCGCGCCACCAGCGCGGCGCTGCCTTCGATGCCGAGTACCTGCGTGCCGCTGCGCGCGATCGGCAGCGTGAAATTGCCCAGGCCGCAGAACAGATCGGCGATGCGCTCACCCGGTTGCGGATCCAGCAGGCGCATGGCGCGGCTGACCATGACGCGATTCAGCGCACTGTTCACCTGGGTGAATTCGCTCGGGGCGAACGGCATCATGACGGCAAATTCGGGCAGGCTGTATGACAACGCGGGCGCATCCGGCGGATGGAACGGGACAAAGGTATCCGGCCCCCCGGATTGCAGCCAGAACTGGATCTCATGCCGGTCGGCAAAGGCGCGCAGCGCGGCTTCATCTTCACCGGATGGCGGCTCCATCACGCGCAACACCAGCACATCGACGAACTCACCGGCCGCCACTTCGATCTGCGGCAATTTATCCCTGATCGACAAGCCGCCGACCAGTTCTGCCAGCAAAGGGATCAGCGCGGATATCTTCGGCGTGAGGATCTCGCAGCTCTGCATGTCGGCAACGTAGCCGCTGCGCTTTTCATGGAAGCCAACCAGGGTCTTGCCCTTTTTTATCACGTGCCTGACCGAGATGCGCGCCCGCTCGCGATAACCCCAGCTTTGTCCGTAGATGGGAGAAAGGATGGTTTCCGCTTTGACCTTGCCGATGTGCCAAAGGCTGTCCTCGAGGATGCGCTGCTTGACCGCGACCTGGGCATTGGCATCGAGATGCTGCATCGAACAGCCACCACACACGCCGAAATGTTTGCACCTGGGCTGCACGCGCATAGCCGATGGCTTGTGTATCTGCGTGACTTGCGCCAATTCGAATGACGGTTTTTTGCGGTAGGAGGAATAGCTGACCGTCTCACCGGTCAGCGCGCCCTCGATGAAGATCACCTTGCCTTCGATGCGCGCGACACCGCGGCCTTCCTGGTCCAGGGATTCGATTGTTACTCTGTTTTCTGTGGGCATATAGGTTCAATAATAATGGGCAAGGGCAAAACCAAACCCCCTCTTGCTCCCGCTTATCAGGGGGAGAACCAGGCTCCTCCCCTGACAAGGGGAGAGCGTAGCGAGGGGCCTTGGGAGGGGTTAGGTTTTGGGTACGCTCAGAACAAACAAAAACGTGGGAATGATTATTTTTTCTGCTCAGGCCATGCAGCCAGGAATTCGCGCCAGTGCGGCTGGTCGAGCTTGCCCAGTTCGGCGCGCACCAGATCGCATTCCTTCTGGTAGCGGGCGCGCGTCAGCCTGCCGCGCATCATCTGAAAGCGCGCGAATACCAGATAAGTGTTGGCCACGTCGGCCTCGCAATAGTTGCGGATCTCATCCAGCTTGCCCTGCTGATACGCCTCCCACACCTTGCTGCCGTCCATGCCCAGCTTGCCGGGGAAACCGATCAGCTTGGCCAGCTCGTCCAGCGGTGCATTGGCGCGTCCGGTATACATCGCCAGCAAGTCCATCAGATCAAGGTGGCGCGAGTGGTAACGGCTGATGTAGTTGTTCCACTTGAATTCCTTGTCATCCTCGCCCTGGTCCCAGTAACGCGCGCACTGCACGCCGTGGATCAGGCCGCGATAGTGCAGCACCGGCAGGTCGAAGCCGCTGCCGTTCCAGGACACCAGTTGCGGGGTGTATTTTTCGATGCCGTCGAAAAAACGCCGGATGATGCTGCCTTCGTCCTCATGCAGATCACCCAGCGACCACACTTTGAAAGTATCGCCCTCGCGCAGCGCGCAGGAGATCGCCACCACACGTTGCAGATGGTGCTGCATGAAGTCGCTGCCGGTCTTCTGGCGGCGCAATTGAAACGCCATCTCCGCGACTTCCGCATCGCTGACGCGCGCGTCAAGTTCATGCAGGGTGCGCAACCCGGCGATGTCGGGTATGGTTTCGATGTCAAAGACGAGGGTGGGATTCATAGTAGGAAGTAAAAATTATCCGGTCACTGCCCGGCGAAAAAAAAGCATGATACCCGATTGCGCCGGTCACCATGGCCGGGAGCACAACACCGTATGGTGCCCGGCGTGCATGGGCTAACCGATATGGTCTTCCTGGAATCTCTTTTGTATCGCCTCAACTTCTACCCGGCATCTTATCAATGCGTCAACACAGTCCCTGTCGAACTTGCTGCCTGCCATGGACTGCAAAAACTCGAAGGCATTATCGATGCTCCATGCTTTTTTATAGGGGCGAATGCTGGTCAGCGCATCGAACACGTCCGCCACCGCAACGATCTTTGCCTCGATGGGAATCTCATTATCCGTCAGTCCATGATAACCGCTGCCGTTGATCGATTCGTGGTGATGAAGCGCGATATTGCGCAGGATATCGGCATGGGGAAAACCGTCCAGCCCGATATTTTTCAGCATCATGTCTATCATCTCGCCGCCCTGTATGGTGTGTGTCTTCATCGTGGCGAATTCCGCTTCCGTCAACTTGCCCGGCTTGAGCAAGATGCTGTCTGATATGCCGATCTTTCCGATGTCATGCAGCGGCGAGAACATGAAGATGTGCTCCACGATCTCGTCGTCAAGCTGATATTTGATTGCCACCTCCCTGGCGATCAGGCGCGCATAATTGGACATCCGGTCGAGATGCGCGCCCGTCTCATAATCACGGCGCATAACCATGCTCCTGGCTGTGCGCACGATTCCCGTCAGACTGCGCGTCGTCGACAACTCGTGGATCACCAGCAGGGACAACAGGTGCCCCACCATATCCAGATAATGCAAAACGTTCTCATCGAATGCGTTTTTGCGATAAGAATCGAAAAACAAAAAGCCGAAGAATTCCCCGTTAAGGAACATCGGCATGGTATAGCTGGACTTGTATTTCTGGATGGCCATGCGCCGCGCATGCTTTGCCGGAACGCTGCTGAATACATCGAGATCATTCACCAGGCGCGGCTGCCCCGCTTTCAGGATCTCCTGCAATGATGCCGAATCTGCCAGTCTGGCCGAATACAGACTCAGCGGATTGTCGCCGTCACTGCTATGCAAAAAGGTTTTCAGCACATCCGTTTTGGGCTCGTATACCGCAACTGCGATCCGATCGATGAAATCAAAACGGTCCTTCAAAAAACCGTGGATGAACTCGATCTTCTTCGGCAACGGCATTTTGCCGTTCAGGGCTGCGAAGATATCCTGATGTTTAAACATGCTGTAGTGGCATCCTGATTTGATGGATAAGGGTTACAGTTTAGCCAACCTGAACAATTGGTCAACGTGTAAAAGATAGCACGATTCCATTGTCAGCTTTCCAGCATCTGCCCGTCGCCAAATATCAGTGCGCTCCGCACTGTCTTGTGCGGATGTATCGCCTGCATCGCGCTGCGGTATTCCAGCATCTGCGCGCGGTATGGCGCGGGATCGGCGCTTTCGCCGGTTTTGTAATCAAGCACCCAGATCTCATCGTCGAACTCGACCAAACGGTCGATGCGCTTCAGTTCGCCAGCCGCATTGACGTAGGGCATTTCATTGCAGGCGCTTCGATACTGTTGTACATCAAAGAAACGCGCGAGTTGCGGTGATGTCAGCAGGCGCTGAGCCTGTTGCCAAAGCAATTCCATTTCATCGGACGGGATGCCGCTCTGTGCCTGAAGCGAAGCTTTGTCGGCGGCAGCATTGGGCGGGGTCAGGTGTTGAAGCAGCGCGTGCAGCCAAGTGCCACGGCGTTGTTGTGCCGTCGTGCGCGGCACATGTTGACCGGTCGGCAGCGGGCGCAGCAATGCCGCATCCACTTTCACTGATGACTTTTCCCGCTCAGGGGCAGCGCTGCCCGCCGCAGCCAGGAGGGGATTGCTGCCCTGCTCCACAACCTGCGAGATCCTTCCATACCAGGATGTTTCCGCCTGCTCGCCGTTGCCGCTGACCAGCAGCACCTGCTTGGCGCGCGTCATCGCGACATACAGCAGATTCATCTCCTCTCGCCGCGCATAAGCTTCATCGGCATCAAAGTAAGGTGCGCGTTTCGCGCCGCGTCCGCGTTTGTCGCTGAGCAGGGAAAAATGCGCCGGGCGCGGAGCGTCGGGCTGCCAGTCGAGCAGCACGCTGTAGCTGTCGGCATTGCGCTGCGTGTCGTTGGCGTCCAGCAGCCAAACGATGGGCGCTTCCAGCCCTTTGGCCTCGTGCACGGTGTAGATGCGCAGCGCGTTGCCGACCTCGCCCACCCTGCCCTCGTCCGGTGATTCGTTTTCCGCCGCGCGCAACTCGCGCAGCTCAGAGAGGAAGCGCGGCAGGCTGGGATAGCGCCCGGCATCCACATTGAGTGCGATCTCCATGAAGGCCTGCAAATTGGCCCGCACCGTTTCATGCATCCCGGCAGGCAGAGCCGCCGCGTAGCGATGCAGCAGATCGCCCTCGAAATAGATGCGGTCGAGCAGGTCGTGCACCGGCAGTTTGTCGGCAAGTGCAAGCCAGCTTTGCAGCAATTCGGCAGCACGTTGCAGCGCGGGCGATGGATCGCTAAGATGTTGCAGGCGTTGCCACCAAGAGGATTGAAGATGCGGGAGGCGGGATACAGGATGCGAAACCACAGCGGCTCCCTGATCCTCACTTCCGGATCCTGCATCCCGTATCCCATATCCTTGATCCTGCATCCCGCATCCTGCTAAAAGCATCAGATCATCATCACTGCAAGAAAAGATCGGCGAGCGCAACGCCTGTGCCAATTCGAGATCGGCGAATGGCGTGATCAGGAAAGTCAGCAGCGCCTGGATATCTTCCGCTTCCAGCGTGTCGAGCAATCCTCCGCGCCGCGAGGTTAAAAACGGAATATGCCGCGCGCGCAAAGCGCGTTCGTACACGCGCAGATGCAGGCGCTTGCGCACCAGCACCATGATGTCGCGGTACTCTGCGCGGCGCGGTTTTCCATTATCCTGCACGCTCCAGTTCGTGACGATGCCGGCGATGTGCGCGGCGAACTGTTCGGCCTCGATTTCACGCGCTCCGCTTTGCTCTTCGGCGCGGGGGGTGATAAGCGGGTTGCGCAAATTCAGTCGTCCATCTGGTAATACATCCACTTCTGCCTTTTCCAACGTAGCAAGTGGCAGCACTTCGACATGGCCGGGCAAATCCCGGTGATGCGCAACATGCTCCTCGAAATCCACGAAGCCGTCGGGATGTTCTGAAAACACTCCGTTCACAGCGTCCAGCACCGCCGGGGCGTTGCGCCGCGTCTCGTTCTGCGTCAGGTGATGCGCGCCGAATTCGCGCTGCAAAAATCCGCGCACCTCGCCGAACAGGCGCGCATCGGCGCGGCGGAAGCGGTAGATGGATTGCTTGGGGTCGCCCACCACGAACACGGTGGGCCGGGTATCCACTGCCGCAGACGCGGCGAACCACGATTGCAGTATCTGCCACTGCAACGGGTTGGTGTCCTGGAATTCGTCCAGCAACACATGGCGGTAGCGGCTGTCCAGCTTGTACTGCATGTACTCGGCGCAGTCGCTCCGGTTGAGCATACGGCACACCTGCCATTCCAGATCGGTGAAGTCCATCTGCTGCGAGCGCAGCTTCAATTCCTGGAAATGCTCCAGCAGCGCCACGCCGCAATGCAGTGCGGCCCGGTTCATGCGCAACGCTTCGCGTTCGGTCAGGGCATCGCGCACGGCTTGCAGCCTGCCGAACAATTCATCGCGCGCAAGCAGGAATGTTTCCGCATTCTGTTTTTTGGTCGGCTTGAAACTGCGCGGTTCGTCGGCCCGGGTGTAAAGCGCGAATGACAATGCCGCAAAACGCAGGTCGGGTTCGGCCGGCTCCCAGGCGGCTTGCAGTTTGCCGGCGTTGTTGCATTGCGTCTCGGTACCGGTCGCCAGCGCTTGCGCAAAAGCCTGCACGGCGTTCTGTAGCGACGCATCGGCACAGGCATCGGCTACCGGGTCGGCATCCATATCCGCTTCGAGTTCCGCATGCAACTGTTCCGTAGCCCACGCCACCGCATCTTTCCGGTCCTGAGTGTATGCCCACCACTCGGCGCGCTTGTGCACAAAATTCTCCAGCAGCGTGCGCGTGCTGTACAGGCCGTATTCGGCGAACAGCCATTGCATGAATCGCGCGGTTTCACCATCGGGCGCGGCGCGCAGGCTGTCGGCAAATTCCTGCCACGCTTCATCGCGCAGCGCCGAGGTGCGCTCCAGCAATTGCATGCCGACCGGCACGCCGGCATTCAGCGGCGCGCGCTGGATGAGCTGCATGAACCAGCCGTGGAAGGTACTGATGGTGATGGCCGGTTGCGCCAGCAGCGCGTCGCGGTACAGGCCGCGTGCGCGTGCCAGCAGCGCATCGTCGATGTCACCAAGGGCGCGTTCGCGCAGGAATTCCCTAATTTCATCGTCGCTTTCCACCGCAAGCAGATGCAGCCACTCGTGCAGGCGCGCCTGCATCTCCTGCGCGGCCTTGCGCGTGAAGGTGATGGCCAGTATCTCGCCGGGTTTCACGCCCGCCAGCAGCAGGCGCACGATGCGCGACACCAGCAACCAAGTCTTGCCGCTGCCGGCGCAGGCTTCCACGACGACGCTGTGTTTGGGATCGAGGGCAATGTGGTTATCCATCAAGCGGCACTCCACTCACTCTTGCGGCACAAGCCCCGCATCTCGCAATACCGGCAAGCCTCGTCCACGCCGTGCGCGGGAATGGCCGCACCGGCGCGCATCTGCGCGAACACCGCCAGCAACCGCTCGATGTTGGCCTGCGCCAGTTCCTGTAATTCCTGCGGCGGCGCGACTGAAACCACCTTGTCCTTCTCGATGCTGATGAAGGCCGCCTCACCGGCCTCGTACACATGCGCGTAGCAGGCCAGTTGCACATCTTCGCCAGCTTCCCTGAGCTTGTTGCGCAGCCGGGCCGCATCCATCATCTTGTAATCCAGCACGCGTACCGCATTGTCCGCTTGGATATGCGCATCCACGCGATCGATGCGGCCGTGCAACAGCAGATCGCCGGTCAGGGGCAACTCGAACGGCACCTCGCCATTCTGGTAACGCCAGCCTTCCGCCTCGCTTGTCTGCTGCGCATCCAGGTAGGCCGGGACCGCCTGTTGCCAGCGCAGCAGCCAGGCGCGCGCCAGATAGTCGCGTTCCACTGCGGGCGCAAACACCTCGCTGCTGATGTGCTGCAACGCATCTTCCAGCTCTGTCCGGGAATGTTCGCCAAGCACCGGAAACTGCTGATGGAAGCGATGCAATATGACATGTGCCCACTCGCCGTAATCGCGCTTCTCCACGCCCTCGCGCACCTCGTCCAGCTCGTTGAGGCGCAGCATGTGGCGCGCATAGAACTGGTACGGGCAGGCGACGAGGCTGTTGTAGCCGCTGGCTGAAATGCGGCCCGGGATAAGGCTGTGCGGCACAACCGGTGCGGGCATGGCCGCCTCGTCCGGCAGCGGAAATCCGGCGGCGCGCACCTGCGCACTTTCCACAAACGCACCCAGCTCGCGCTCCGCCAGATCATCACCGTAAGCCAGCTCATGCAGCGCGCGCAGCATTTCGAGAAAAGGGCTCAACAGATTCTTCTCGCCGCTTTTGCTGGCCTGCCAAGTGGCCAGCACGGTGTCGTTCATGGCCAGCAGCGCCAGCAGGTCATCGCGCTGCTGCGCCAGATATACCTCGCGCGTCGGCAGGCCGAGCGTGCCGCGCACTGCATCGTTAAACCACACGCTGCCGTTGTCCGTGCTGGGCAGGTGCGACGCATCGGCACCGAGCAGCAGCACCGCATCGAAGCTGCGCCATCGCGTGGACGTGAGCGAAGTAAGCAACACCGGACTATCGATGGATTTATCGATGAAGGTATTTTCATTGAGCTGCTGCGCGAGCCAGTGCCGCCATTCGGCGCGGCTAAAGCGCGTGCTGTCCGCCGCCAGTTCCTGCTGCCAGGTTTGCAGCGCCTGCAACAACTGCGCGCCAGCCACATCCGCCGCCAGCCCTTGCAACACGCCGAGGATGGTCAGGCTGTCGTCCAGCGCGCGCAGCCAGCCGCTCAAAGTGTCGCTATTTTTTCGCAACACATCCGCCGCCTGACGCAGCCGCACCAACGCAGTCTGTACCCCGGCCTCGCCGTGCGCCAGATCGAGAAAAGCATCGAGGTGCGAAGCCACGCCGTGCTTGCGCACCAGTTGTTCGAGCTGGTACACCGCCTGCTTGCGCTCATAAGCAGGCTGCCCGGCAAAGATGAACGGCGACTTGAGCAGGTCGAGCAGATCCTGGTGATAGAAGTCGCTTTGCAGCGCATCCAGCCAGCGCATCAGCACCGTGCTCACCGCCAGCGTGGAGAACGTCCAGCCGGTCTCGTCGCGCACCAGCACCCCGGCACGCTCCAGCAACGCACGCACACGCCGCGCCACCAGGCGATCCTGTGCGACGATGGCGATGTTCTGCTTGCCCGCCAGCAGCCAGCGCCGCACCTGCAGCTCGGCGGCGCGCGCTTCCTGTTCCAGGCTGTGCGCACCGAACAGGCGCAGGCGACCGGACAGCGCGGCATCGGGAAAATGCCCGCGCAGGCGGTCGGCCTGATCGCGCAAATGGGAAGTAGGAGCGCTCAACGCCAATTGCAGCACCACGCAGCCCTGTTCAAGCGCCGCCATCTCGCGCAGATCGAAAACCGTGACGGCAACACGGGCGCGGCAGGCTTCCAGAAAATGCGCTTCCGGCGCGGACAGACCGGATGTCAGCAACACATATATGGGCGTATCGGTTTGGCCGGCCAACCGTGCCAGCCGCTGCTGATAGGCGCGCACGCCATCCAGCCCGCCGCCGGACGACATGGCATACCACAATTCATGCACCACGCGCGCCTCGAACTGCAGCGCCTGTCCGCTGCGGGCCCGGTAGGCTTCGGCAAGCTGCCTGGAAAATTCCGCTTCAGATTCCGGCAATATCACGTGATGGCGGGTCAAATCATCCATCAAACCCAGCAGCTCACCCGACAGGCTCCACAGATCGGCATCGGCAAACCAGCGGCGCTCGCGCAACGCCTGATACAGCGCGGTGATGCGCTGCGTGTCGGGCTGGATGGGGGTAGTCAGGGGAACTGATTGCGCCCAGTCGCTGAGTGTGACCATCCTGGGAAGCAACATCGCGGTCCGGTCCGCCGCCGCGCTTAACGCTTGCGCCAGCGGCTGGGCGGCATGGTAATTGGGCAACAGCACCGTTGCCCCGCGCAGATCGGGAATTTCGTGCGCGTGCTGCGCCAGGATATGACGCGCAACGCTATCAAAAAAAACAGCGGGCGCTGTTTGCGTGCCGCTGCTTTTGATTGGCTCCATGTCTAGTACCATGTAACAATTATAATTTCGGATAAAGACGCGTCAGCTTGGTCCGCGCATCCGAAGTTGTAAATTGCCAGTTAATCTTTTTCAAGCTGTTGTTTCGGTCTTGCTCCCATGCAACCACTTCGGCCTTCATGC
>JBGSKJ010000004.1:0-4817 GCA_041741275.1 Gallionella sp. | reverse complement strand
TGATTCGCCAGCTTGGCACTTTTGATCAATGCCTTGCTCGGCACACAACCGTAGTTGAGGCAGTCGCCGCCCATCTTGTGCGCCTCGACCAGCGTGACTTTGGCCTTGACCGCCGCCGCGATGTAAGCGGACACCAGCCCGGCCGCACCGGCGCCGATCACGATCAGGTTGCGGTCATACTTGGCAGGACGTTTCCATTTGGCATAGACGCGCCGACGTTGCAGCCATGCAGTAATTTTTTTTGCGATCATCGGAAACACTCCTAACAAGACAAATGAAAACAGCAGACCCGGGGACAGGATGCCTGACAGAGTCTGCAATTGAGCCAACTGCGTGCCCGCGTTCACGTACACCAGCGTACCAGCCAGCATGCCGACCTGACTCACCCAGTAGAAGGTACGTGTACGCATTGGCGTGAGCCCCATCAACAGGTTGATCAGAAAGAACGGGAACAGCGGCACCAGCCGCAGCGTAAACAGATACATCGCGCCATCACGCGCGATGCCGTCGTTGATTGCGTTCAGCTTATCGCCGAAGCGCTGCTGCACTGCCTCGCGCAAAAGGAAACGCGACACCAGGAAGGCCAAAGTGGCGCCAATGCTGGAGGCGAACGATACCACTAGCGTGCCGGTGACCAGGCCGAACAGGGCGCCGCTGGCAATAGTCATCACGGCTGCACCTGGCAGGGAAAGTGCAGTGACCATAATATAAATAGCGAAATAGACGCCGATCACTTGTATGGGTCGGTCCGTGTATAGCGCGGCGAACCCGGCCTGCGAGGATTTAAGGGCATCCAGGGTTAAATAGCGGCCAAGGTCAAAAGCGAAGAACGCCGCCACCAGCAGGATAATGAGACCGGTCAGAAGAACGCGTTTCATTCCGCATCTCCCCTGCCAGGTTCAAGCTGCCGCAACGGTTGTTTTGGCAAACAGTTTGATTGTAACCATTGCGGCATCATGTTTTCCTCTCTTGTAGCCACGTCATGCTTTTTTTGGCAATCAACGGAAGCAATCCGAGCATAGTAAATAAGGTTATAAGCATGGGCGAGAAAATATCCTCAGTGCTTTCGATCTTGTCCAGCTCTATCCCCGCCAGAATATACAAGACTCGTGCCGGCATGCTGCCCAGCAAGGTGACCCAGAAAAAGGTCCGTGTGCGTATCGGCGTCAGCGCAGCAAGCAGATTGACCATCCAGAAAGGAAAAAATGGCGTAAGCCGAATGGCAAACAGATAGACCCAACCGTTGCGACGAATGCCCGCGTTGATGGCGGGGAATCGAGCGCCAAATTTGCGTTCTACCACATCATGGAACAAGAACCGAGCTGCAAGAAAAGCGAGGGTCGCGCCAAAGTTTGTTGCAATCGCAACGACGACTAGCGCCGGCCAAAATCCGAATATTGCGCCGGCCAAAATGGTCATGAGTGCGGAGACGGGAATCGAAAAGGTGGCAACGGCCAGGTCAGAAAGGCCAAAATAGAGCAACGCCTCGATCGGATGCGCACGATAGTACGATTGAAGCATTTCGCAGTTATTTTTGATGGCCTCTAGTGACAGATACCTTTCCAGATCAAAGGCAAAAAACGCCGCGATCACCGCCGAAAACAGGAGCAGCATGATTATTTTAAGGAAAGGGCTTGGCATAATGTGCTTCATGCTGCGCGGCTTTCTTCCTTCAACGCGCCGCCGCAACTACTGCCCTGTCCGGCGGTACAGCCATAACAGTGGTCGGCTACCCGTATCGGGTGACCTTGCAAATCTTCCCGCAACAGATCGCGCAAATGCGGACGCCCCGATCCCGGAAGCGCCAATCCCAATTGCTGATTGAAGTCGCAGTCGTAAAGAAAGCCCAGCCAGTCCACGCTGACCAGATTCCGGCACATCACCGTGTCGAGATTGGCGGTGGCAAAGTTTTCTTTCAGCAGGTTCATGTAGTCGTTGAACTGGCCTTTGGAGATCAACATAGAACCGAAACGCTGAATCGGCATGTTGGTGATGGAAAACAGCTGGTTGAACACGATGCCGAAGTGCTCAAACAACTCTCGCTGATAATCGGCTTGCAGCGCGGCCTGGTTTGGCGGCAACGATGCCCCCTGCGGGTTGAACACCAGATTCAGCGTCAGGCCGCTGCCGGGCTTGCCGTAGCCCAGCGCATTGAGTTTTTGCAGCGCGGCGACGCTCTTGTCGAACGTGCCCTTGCCGCGTTGTTTGTCAACATTGTTCAGCGAATAGCATGGCAGCGAGGCGACAATCTCGACCTGATGTTCCGCAAGAAATTCGGCCAAATCTTCCTGGCCGGGCTCAAACAGGATAGTGAGGTTGCAGCGGTCTATGACCTTACATCCTTGTGCATGAGCCTTGCTTACCAGATCGCGGAATCCTTCATGCAGCTCGGGTGCCCCGCCAGTCAGGTCGAGGGTGTGCAAGTCGCGTGCGGCAAGCACCTGCGGAATCAGCTCTAACGTTTTCCGATCCATCATCTCGGTACGATTGGGCCCGGCATTGACGTGGCAATGTACGCAACTCATATTGCATTTGTAACCCAGATTGACTTGCAGGATTTCCAGCGTGCGGCGACGCAAAGCAGGGAATTCGGTGGCTTGTAGCAAGGGCAAAGTTGCGTGCATGTCTTTTCCTGTCGAATAATTTATCCATCGCAACTGCACCATATCCAACAGTGCAATACGTTCCTGAGTTTTAGTCGTTACAACTACCAGATTCCTTACAAAGTAAAACCTTGAAGCAATTTGTGAAGCCATGATGTAAGGAACAACAGGGTAAGCACGACTATTGCTATGTGTACCGGAGGTTCGAAGACCTTCAAAGTCTCTAATCAGCAGTAAACGGAGCACGTCCACAACCATAACAGGAGAACCAACATGAACAGCGTCACCATGTACAGCAAAATTACCTGCCCGTATTGCGTTCAAGCCGAACACCTGCTGCAGCGCAAAGGCGTGTCGAATCTGAAAAAAATAAGGATCGACGAGAATCCTTCCGAACTTGAAACCATGATTGCGCGCACCGGCCGACGTAGCGTCCCGCAGATTTTCATCGGCGATACACATGTCGGCGGCTTCGATGAATTGTCCGCGCTCAATGCCGCAGGCAAGCTGGATGCCATGCTGAACAACTAGGGAGAATAAGATGAACTACCAATCCACATTGCCTTTGCATAGAGTCGCTAGCACAATCGCGCTTCCACAGTGCGGTGCGTCCGAAGTGCCGCGAATGACACTCGCAGATCCCGCCTTGAACGTCCTGACGGATTTCACCAAAATCGCCGCATTTTCAATCGGGCTGGACGAGCCGATCGATCATGCACTGCTTTACATGAAGACCGTCGGGGTAAGGCTGTTGTTTGTGCTGGGCGACGATGGCTGGCTGGCAGGCTTGGTCACATCGCACGACATCATGGGAGAGAAACCCATGCTCTATCTACAGTCCATTGATTGCGACCATACGACCTGCACGCAATCGGATGTGTTGGTGAAAAACGTCATGACCCCCATTAGCGAATGGGAGGTAATCGATTATTCGGATATTGAAAATGCCCGGATTTCCCAGATTGTCGCCGCTTTCAAGGCTACCGGGAGGAGACATCTGGTTGTGACAGGGAATTCGGAAAATTGCCCGGAAAGCATCGTGCGCGGAATATTCTCCGCCTCACGCATCGAACAGGCGACATCCCTGCAATTGGAAATCGTCAGTACGGCCAGAAGCTTTGCTGAAATCGAACATGTAGTAGCTCATTCCTAGAATGCTGAAGAGTCCGCAGGCAATTAGCTCAGCAAGTTATACTGCAAGATATCTTTCTAGAACGCGCAAGAACGCTGATGCAACCCTAAAGGTAGACTAAGGAGTAAATATGGGACTGGCACTACATTGGATGGGTGGGCGTCTGGCGCGTTTCCTCACGCGGGAACGGCATATTCACGGCACGGCGGTCGCAACGCCACCGGAACGCCTGCGGGCTACTCTCCGGGTGGGTGATGTGCTGCTGGTCGAAGGCGGCAGTCGTGCCAGCACCACCATCAAATTTCTCACTCAGTCTACATGGTCGCACGCTGCGCTGTATGTTGGTGATCATCTGCCGGGCACGCCAAAAAAAAACGCGGATCATTGCTTCGTCGAAGTGGACTTGGTGGAAGGTGTGCGTAGCGTCGGCATCGAAGAATTTACCGGCTTGCATACGCGCATTTGCCGGCCTGCCGGGCTGGATGAAGCGGGCCGTCAGCAAGTGGCGGCCTATGCCGTTGCCCGCATCGGCCAACAATACGATCTGCGCAACATCCTGGATCTGGCACGCTACCTGTTACCGGCTCCGCCGATACCCAGACGATTCCGCCGCCAATTGCTGGCGCTGGGCAGCGGAGATCCGACCCGCGCCATTTGTTCTACCATGATCGCCCAGGCATTTCAATCGATACGCTATCCGATCCTGCCTATCGTTGATAAGCGCAGTGTGGATCGGGCGGATTGTCCGGGGTGTATCGAAGAGATTTACCGCCTGCGCCACCACAGTCTGTTCACCCCGCGCGATTTCGATGTCTCGCCCTATTTTAAAATCATCAAGCCCATGCTGGAGGGCGAATTCGATTTCAAATCGCTGAAATGGGAAGAAATACCATAATTTGTAGTAGTCCACACTTGGTCTGACAGAAAGTGTCCGATGATCGGCCTTATGGAAAGCTTTCCATAAGGCCGATTATGCAAAGTGGTTGATTATGTTAAGTAGATGATTGGAACGCGCGCCAGGGTCTGACTGGCAGTGTTAGCGCGCATTCCGCGCTTCACATAATCACAGGTTTCGCAGGAAG
>JBGSKJ010000003.1:0-52528 GCA_041741275.1 Gallionella sp. | reverse complement strand
CCCTTTGCGATGCAATCGCACGACCTGCTTACGCCGCTCGTGCAACCGCTCCAATGTTTGAAATCTTGCATCTTCTTTGTCCATGCGCATCTGACTGAGACGCATGGACAAAGTTCAATCTTCATCGTGCCGAGTCTATAGACTGTTCCAACCCAAGCCGGACTGACATGACCGAACCTTTGCTGATCGCGAAAAACGACCAACAAGATCTATATCTGCTGCCGCAAATGGCCAACCGCCACGGGCTGATCACCGGCGCGACCGGAACCGGCAAGACCGTCACGCTGCAAACGCTGGCGGAAGCGTTCAGCCGCATCGGCGTGCCGGTGTTCCTCTCCGACGTCAAGGGCGATCTGTCCGGCCTGGGCAAAGCCGGCGGCGGCAATGCCAAAGTCACGGCGCGCGTGGCACAGCTCAAGCTGGAGAATTTCGCGCATCGGGCATTCCCGGTGACCTTCTGGGATGTGTTCGGCAAGATCGGCCATCCGCTGCGCGCCACCGTTTCCGACATGTGGCCGCTGCTGCTCGGGCGCATGCTGAACCTCAACGAGGTGCAGCAGGGCGTGATGTCGCTGGTGTTCAAGATCGCCGACGACAACGGGTTGCTGCTGCTCGACCTGAAAGACCTGCGCGCGATGGTGCAGAGCACGGGCGAAAACGCCGGCGCCTACACCACCGGATACGGCAACATCTCCACCGCCAGCATCGGCGCGATCCAGCGCGGCCTGCTGCAGATCGAGACGCAGGGCGGCGACAGCCTGTTCGGCGAACCGATGCTCAACATCGCCGACCTGATGCAGACCGACAGCAACGGTTACGGCATGATCAACATCCTCGCCGCCGACCGGCTGATGACCTCGCCCAAGGTGTATTCGACGATGCTGCTGTGGCTGCTTGCCGAGCTGTTCGAGAATCTGCCCGAAGCGGGTGATCAAGACCAACCCAGGCTGGTGTTCTTCTTCGACGAGGCACACCTGCTGTTCAACGACGCGCCCGCCGCGCTGCTCGACAAGATCGAGCAGGTGGTGCGCCTGATCCGCTCCAAGGGCGTGGGCGTGTATTTCGTCACGCAGAATCCCGCCGACGTGCCGGACAAGGTGCTGGGCCAGCTCGGCAACCGCATCCAGCATGCGTTGCGTGCCTTTTCACCGCGCGACCAGAAAGCCGTGAAGTCCGCCGCCGAAACGATGCGCGACAATCCCAGGCTCGATGAAGCGACTGTCATAACCGAACTCGGGGTCGGCGAGGCGCTGGTCTCCTGCCTCGACGAAAAGGGCACGCCCGGCATCGTCGAGCGCGCGCTGATCGTCCCGCCACAGGCGCAAATCGGCCCGATCACCGAGACCGAGCGCAACGCCGTCATCCAAAGCTCCCTGCTCGCCGGACACTACGAAAAAGCAGTGGAAAGGGAATCGGCTTATGAGATCCTCAAGTCTCGCGCCAGTGAAAGGCAAGCGGGCGCTGCCAACCCTAACACCGCGCAGACTCCCGCCGACAGTGGCGGCATCGGTGGCAAGCTGGGCGGCATCTTCGGCGGCAATGGCGGCGCTTCCGGCCGCCGCGAGGGTATCGGCGAAGCCTTCGCCAAGAGTGCAGCGCGCGCGATCGGCTCGACAGTCGGTCGGCAGATCATACGCGGCGTGCTGGGATCGTTGCTGGGCGGGCGCAGGTGAGCGCTGCCTATTTTCGGAAAAGGTGGGCACAAAATGAAAACCATACTGATTGCGAATCCCAAGGGCGGTAGCGGCAAATCCACACTGTCGGTCAACATCGCCGGCTATCTGGCCAACCGCGGCCAGCACGTGGCGATGCTTGATCTGGACCGGCAGCAATCCTCCGCATTGTGGCTTGCCACGCGCCCCGCCGACCTGCCGCGTATCCGCATGCTCGATTCCAAAAAGGAGCATGACCGGCCGGCCGATTGGCTGGTGATCGATTCGCCCGCCGGTCTGCATGGCAAGAACCTCATTCATGCCATCAAACTGGCGCACAAGATCATCGTGCCGGTCGTCCCCTCCCTGTTTGACCTGCAAGCCAGCCGTGACTTCCTGAAAATACTGGCCGAGGAAAAATCGGTACGCAAAAGCAAATGTCACATCGGCATCGTCGGCATGCGCATGGAGTCGCGCACCCGCGCCGCCCATGCCCTGGAATATTTCCTTGCCGCCCTCGACCTGCCGGTGCTGGCTTACCTGCGCGAGACACAGGTGTATGTGAATGCCGCCTTCGAGGGGAAGTCCCTGTTCGACCTGCCGCACCACATCGCCGAACGCGAACTCGAACAGTGGGTGTTACTGCAAGACTGGCTGGAGCAGGACTGATCCGGCCGGACAGCGCAGTTGCCTGTTCCTGCGAATCGGACTGTGCAGGAAAACCGCCGGAAACACCCCCATTAAAATGACAATGTATCTGTCTACCCCACCTGCCCGTATGCGGCGACTTGCGCCTCCGGCACTTGCTCTGTTCGCCGCACTGGCAGCGCTGGCCGCTTACCTGCAGGCGCTCTACTACCCGTTCATCCTGGACGACATCGGTTACATCAGCTGGAACACCAGGCTGGCAGGATTGCACCTGACCGGACTTTGGCGATTGTTTACCGAACCGTACAACGATTATGCCGAGTTCCTTCCGCTGCGCGATCTTTCCTACTGGCTGGACATCACGCTGTTCGGCCTGACCCCGGCCGCGTTCCGCTTGCACAGCATCCTCCTGTATCTGCTGTGCCTGCCGCTGGTCTATGGCTGCACGCTGCGGGTATGGCGATATTTCCGCCCGGCCGCTGCTGCCGGCGCGCCATGGGCTGCTGCTGCGGTCACCGCATTGTTCGCGCTGCATCCCGCCCATGCCGAAGCCGTGGTCTGGATCAGCGGCCGCAAGGATGTGCTTGCCGGGCTGTTCTCGCTGCTCGCGCTATGGCTTGCGCTGGGCGCCAAACGGGAGCACGGCCTTTCGGCACCCCATGCCGCAGCAGCCCTGGCCGCGTTGCTGGCGGCGATGCTCGCCAAGGCATCGGCTGTCGCCGTGGCGCCGGTGATCGCGCTGCTCTGGGTGATGTTCTGGCGCGACATCCCCGCTCTGAACCGGCACCGCTCACTGCTGCTATGGCCTCTTGCCGGCATGTTGCTGGCAGTTTGCATAGCCGCGCTGTTCGCGGCACTCGCCACGGAAAAGATCCCGCTCTATTTTGGTGCCGCAGCGGTCACCCGATCGCTGGCCGTGCTGGGGTGGCTGGCCCGTCTTGCCGCCAGCCCGGAAAGCCGCCATTTCTACCACCCGGTGTTCGAGGATGCCAACCTTTCGGTGATGGTCGCGCTCGGCGCGGCAGTGCTGGCGGTTGCATTGGCCGGCGCGGTGGTGACACTGCGCAAACGCTCCCTGGAAGGGTACGCTGTGGTGGCCTTCCTGCTGCTCTGCCTGCCTTCCCTGCAACTGATTCCCTATGCGCCGCCCTCGCTTGTTTCAGACCGCTTTGTGTTCCTCGCGGTGTGGCCGGCGTTGCTGTTGCTGGTCGCCCTGGCATGGCGCATGAACCCGGTGCCACGCACTGTGCTGCTGCTGGTCATCGCGCTGTGCTGGGCCTTCCAAACCAGCGAACGGCCGCGTGACTGGCGCAGCTTCGAAACACTGGTAGACGCGGACCTGCGCACTTACCCCGGCTATTACATGCCCGCCGTGTACAAGATCACCGGCTTCCAGTTGCCGCGCCGCTTGTATCGCGATGCGGAACAGACGGCCAGGCAAATAACCACCCCCGAGTTCAGGAATATGATGCTGGCGATGATCGAGATCCATCATGCCGCGGATGACGATGCCGCAGCAGCCGGCAAACTCCGGCAAGCGATGGTGCTGCTCTGGAAACTGGCGGGCGACCTCAAGCATCCGCCTGTTCAGGCGCAGTGGAATTCGCCGCTGAACAATCTCTGGATAAAGATGCCGTTTCTGCTGGCCATAGAATGGAAGCACCTGGCCGAACGCTTTCCCGACGATGTGTCGGTCAGCTACAACGCCGGATTGTGGATGCTGGATGTCCGCCGATACAGCGACGCGGTCACTTATCTGCGCATCGCCACGCAGTCGCCTCAGCTGCCAAAAGAACTGCGCGGAACGGCCTACACCAGCCTCGGCATCGCCTTGCAGGGTTCGGGGGATGTTGCCGGGGCGGAAGCACCGCTGCGCGCTGCATTGGAGCAATCGCCGCCCGGCTTGCAGGCGTACTGCCGGCTCGCGGAAATCTACCAACAGACCGGCCGGCCCGCAGAGGTCGCACGCGCGGCAGCTGCCTGCCCGGCTCGGTAGGGCGGGAAAACGTGGCGAGCGGCCGCAGAGCCGAGCGCGCGAGGAGGATGCCAAGGCCTCCTCCGGTTTGACCTCAGGTCAGTTTATCCTGGACTATTGCTCAAGCCCAATCAGCGGTACTGAAGCGGGGTCATGGAAATTGGCTTCAGATCTTGTATCGCAGCATCACTTCTGTGCTACTCCTTCATGGTGCATTACCGCCCGGCTCACCGTCGAATAATGCACCCGGAAATGCCGCGCTATCGCCACCAACGAGTGCTGGCCTGACAGGTACGCCCGTGCCATGGCTTACTCCTGTAGCATAAACGTGGAGGGTTCTGACAATTAAGCAGTCATTCGCCAAGTGCCGCTCACGACAAATACCGCTTTTGCTACGACCATTTACTCGTGAGGCACTGTCACCGTGGCAATGGCGGTGGCTTTATTGCCCGAGGCATCGGTAGCGGAATAGGTGACGGTGTAAATGCGTCCGGCCAGATTGGTTGCGGCGCATTTGGCGGCCAGGCTGAATTGCCGGTCATCGGTGCTGAGCTGGGCATCCTGGATGTCACCGTCCGCCAGTGGTTCATTCGCGGTGATGGATTCCAGTTTGATTTCGGCTTCGGGGTCGTAGTCGTCATTCACCGTGATGGTGGAGGTGATAGGCACGAGATTGCCGCTTGGCGGCGAGAGTGTGACGGGGCTCAATGTAACTGAGAGCGTGGGCGGGGCGGTGTCGAGTTTTTCCATCACGCCGTTGTAATACCAAGGATCGTTGCCGTCGGCAAATCCAGCCGAGAAGTGCCCGGTAAGATAAGCTTCGTCATACTTCGGCACGGTAATGCTAAAGTGCACAGTCTGCCCTGGTTGAATCGAAGGCTGTGGATGCCCAGGGGAGTCCCATTGAAAGAAAAGCCCACTATCCTGAATTTGAATAATCGACCCAGTCCAGCCGGTCGGCCCTGAAATTGAAGCAGGGTTAACCTTTGTGTGAATCATGTCGGAACCCACTGGGAACGCGTCGAGTTCGCCACTGTCCCTCGTTCCCCCAGATATCCCTTCCTGATCGGTGTCCTCCGCGATAGCAATTCCCACCACATCGCGGCTACCGTTGTTAGTCACCTGCTGCTGATAAACGATGTTGCCGCCGATATGCTGGCCATAGGTTTTAACTATCACTAGCGGTTGTTGCGCCAGTGCGGTATGGTTAAAACCCGCAAAAAAGAAAACAATCAGCGGCAAGAGATAATAACGGTTAGGTTTGTTGAGTCTGGATGTCATGGCACGGGTCCCCGTATTAGCGAGCTAGGAAATGTACAGAATCTTTATTTGTTTCGAATGTTCCACCCCAGTTCAGGTTGCAGTTGGCAGGGTCATCCAGAAATTGCGGGATGGTTTGCGGCGGGTTGCGCGCATCCAGCACGTCTTGTAAAGGAGACCTCGGGGTCGGACTCGATTGATTTTCGACAAATACCGCTTTTGCTACGACCATTTACTCGTGAGGCGCTGTCACCGTGGCGCTGGCGGTGGCTTTATTGCCCGAGGCATCGGTAGCGGAATAGGTGACGGTGTAAATGCGCCCGGCCAGATTGGTTGCCGCGCATTTGGCGGCCAGACTGAATAGCCGGTCGTCAGTATCAAACTGCGCATCCTGGATGTCACCGTCCGCCAGTGGTTCATTCGCGGTGATGGATTCCAGTTTGATTTCGGCTTCGGGGTCGTAGTCGTCATTCACCGTGATGGTGGAAGTGATAGGCACGAGATTGCCGCTGGGCGGCGAGAGTGTGGCGGGACTCAACGTAAACGTGAGCGTGGGCGGGGTCACATCGACTTGGGTAAACTGAATCTCGGCAGAAACGACAACCGTGCCATCCGGATTTCTTGTATTGTTGTCGAGCAGGTATACCTCGCCGAATGAGGTGAGGTAACCGGGCGATTGATAGGCTGCGGGAATTGTGATTTCGGCCACGCTGCTGCGTGTGCCCGGCCTTATGTAACTAGCACCTGAAAGAACCTTAGGTGGCGGGATCAAATTGTTTTCTAACCCTTCCATCATAATGTTCGTTTTCGGTTCCGCCATGTAGTCAAATTGGAACACAGCTATGGTGCAATCCATGTAGTAAAACGGTTTGCAGTGCGCAGCATCAAGCGGCACGGGGATATCAGAATAAGCGGGATTCAGCGACCAAGGCTTGCCCGGCAATTCCTTGCCCGGGGAATTAAGGCCAATATCCACTTGGTAAATGATACTGGCGGAGTTGTTCTCGATCTGGTAACGATACACGATTTGCCCGCCCTGATGTATGCCCCATGCGTTGATCTTGATCGGTACCCCTGCAATTGCTTGAGGAACCGCGCAACTAGCCATCAGGAATGTGCCGCCCAAAAGAGCCTGCCGCAAAAATTGAATTGTCATGATATGCCTTTCTTTATTGAACATGCCAAGGTTCGCCGGGTACCGCAGTATGCGAGACGCCGCAGCCTGCATAGACTTCAGTCAGTTGGGTTTCGGTCAGCCCATACGGCGTGAGATCGAATGCCGTACCCGACTCATGGCGGGACGAGCCAGGAATTGCGACTTGTTGTTTGTGCTTTAAATCATGCCCCTGCGGCTCCGGTCCCATTTCTTGTGTAACTTCGTCCCTTAACGCCTGACATTCCGGGTGTGCGGTCATGTAATCTGTGTTGAGTGTCTTATCCTTATCCACAATTTCATACAAATGCCGCTGATATTGGTTGGGGCGATACGCGGAGGTGCCTGTAGAAGTGCCGCCTGCCGCAGTGATCGCATTTTGAACACAAGTCAAATGTATCGGATAGTCGCCTGTCAGTAGATCCGGCCTCCAGCGGTTACCATTTTCAAAGCCTTCTGCAACCGGATCGGTAAAAGGCGGCGCAGACAAGGGCGGGACCGGACACCCCGGCACCGTGATTGTCCCTGTTACCGGATTATTGGTGCAATTGGTACAAGTGGCGGTAATCGTGTGCGTACCGCCCGCCTCAGGCGCGGTAAACACAAAGGGCAATCTTCCATCAGACCCGGTCGTCCCGGCAGTCGGCGTCAATGACCCCACATGTGGCGCGGTATGCTGACCGGCCGCATGGTTGTAGCCGTCTTCTTCCGGGACCACCGTGAGTGCGAGACTGACCGTTGCACCGCTCTTGGCCAAGCCGTCGCTCTTCAGCACTTTAGCGTAAGCGGTGTTCAGCGATGCATTGGGCATCACATTAACGCCCAGGCCGATTAGCGCGATGGTGTAGGTTTCCGGGATGCAGCTTGTTCCGGCCGTGTCGGGCTGGTAATTGGCGTTGCAGGTGCAAGTTGGCGTCCCTGATCCACTTGAATTAACCGGACAGGAATAAGTCTCATGATACCAATAGCCATATAAGACATTAGAAGTAGTATTGTTGTAATGATAAGTTGCATTACAGGTATAACGGGGCAACGTACCCAGTGAGCATGAATTGACTGTATAGCAAACAGGGCAATTTCGATATGAAGCATCATAAGAAGCTTGTCGCCAAATAACCTCTTGCGGTATACACCCAGTGCGGGTAATTCCATGAATATTATATGCAAGGTATCCGTTATTGCAATACTTGCACAGACATCATTTTCCCCTTGATTATTCAAGATATGTCAATTTAACCAGCCCATATTGCAAGTTCGCATTATGTCCAGCATAAGTGACTTGATAACATACTTGCCACGTTGCCGCTGACAAACAACATACCCTTTTTTTAAAATTTATTATCAGTTTATCTGATATGCAATAGATCAATTTGTAACAGGGCCGCATGCATGGGGTCTTGCATTAACACATTTCATCTCCGCCGGTTCACAATCGAAATAATCCCTGGCGAATCCATAGCGGCTGGCATTGATGTTTGAAATATCCCTGGCATCAGTCCAATGATCAGCAGAGGTTGGGTGCTGGATGCCCAAAGATACAACGATGCGGTTTCATATCTGCGCTCCGCCACAGAGTCGCCGCTGCTCCCAAACCACCTCCGCGGCAAAGCTTACGCGAGTCTGGGCATGGCATTGCTGGAAGCCGGCCAGAATGCAGAAGCGGAAGCTCCATTGCGCGCCGCACTGGAGCAATCGCCACCAGACGTGCGCGCACACTGCCGGCTCGCGGAAATCTACCAACAGACCGGCCGGCCCTCAGAGGCCGCACGCGCGGCAGTTGCCTGCCCGGCACGGTAGGTTGGCACGCAGGATCAGTGTGGCGGCTGTTGCAAATTGAATCGCATGATGCGGTAGAACCCCGCAAAGCAATATTCGACGACAGGTTCACCGGCCAAACCTTTGCCGTTCTGCCTGAGCGCATCGCTCAATCTTGCCGCCACGTCCTCCTGCCAAAATCCCGGCAGGAACGGTTCGAGGCGACCCAGCATCCAGCGAAACGGCACAAACCGGTACAGCCAATGATGCCGGGGCGTCGAGCCATACTCGGTGATCAGCACCGAGCCGCCCGGGCGCACCACGCGCGCGATCTCGGCATAGGTTCTGTGGCGGGCTTCGGCTGGCATCTCGTGGAACAAAAAGAATACGATCACCTGATCGAACGCATCGCCTCGATAGGCAAGGCTTTCCGCGTTCATGCGCGCCAGAGGGCAGCGATCCGCGGCACGCAGTGTCTTGCGCCGCGCCAATTGCAACTGGCCGGTGGCGATGTCGCACAGATGGATCTCGTTGCGTGTGCCGGACAGCAGCGACGGCGTGAGCTTGCCGTACACGCAGGTCAATTGCAGCAGCCTGGCATCCTGCCTGGTCTCTACTTGCGCCAGCGTCCTTTTCAGCAGACTGTCATATTGGCCGAACAGGATGGCGTTGATGACGGGCTGATGGTCGAAGAACCAGATGCCCCAGCGCCACAGATACGCCCACCAGTAATAGCGGGCGAGATAGTCGGGCACGCCGTCGAGGAATTTTTTATATATCCGCATAGCCGCAAGAACTAGAAGTTTTTTCTGCTCTTGTCTTCCTCGATCTCTGCCCTGAGGTTTTTCATGCAGACTGACAACTTGCCGGCCTCGTCCTTACCGATACCCCGGTCGAACTGGTATATCTCGTCCAGCCTGCCACCGCCCCGGTTGAGTCCGACCTTGAAGCTTTGCTGCGATATCGCAACCAGCAGGTCCATGGTGCCGGCGAATTCGACTGTCGCCATATAGGCATCGGTATGCGACGGGCCGCCGCTTTCATAACTGGTGGGCAATTCCGCGGCGTCCGGCTTTATCCACGCGCTCCGGATATTCCCGATATCCAGATAACTGATCCTGCCGTCCCTCAGCAGCGGTTTGCCGTCTTTCATCTCCACTTTTCTGGCGACGATCTTGGCCACGCCGAATTTAACCCCGGACTCCTTCATGAACACCGTGATCAGCACATTGAGCCAAATGTCGTCACGGGTCTCGCCGGTTATCCGCAAGCCGCATCCCGATTGCCGCCCATCCTTGAGATATTCAACAGTGGTCAGATTTTGATTGAGCGGAACGACCGAGGGGATCAGGATGTCATTGGGCGCGGCAGCAGAAAACACCGGGATAAAAATCAGCGCCGCGAGGAGAAAATTTGAATATCTCATTTATCATCCCTCTGCTGTATTCGTCATGGAGTGTGCTTTACCGGGAACTTAGGTTAGCACAATCACAGAGAGGTATTCAGCCGGTCAGACGTTGAACAGGAAATTCATCACGTCGCCGTCCTGCACGACATAATCCTTGCCTTCGACACGCATCTTGCCCGCTTCCTTTGCACCATGCTCTCCCTTGCAGGCGATGAAATCTGTGTAGGAAATGGTCTGCGCGCGGATGAAGCCTTTCTCGAAATCGGTGTGTATCACGCCCGCCGCCTGCGGTGCGGTGTCACCCTTGTGGATGGTCCAGGCGCGCACTTCCTTCACGCCGGCGGTGAAGTAGGTTTGCAGGCCGAGCAGATCGTAACCCACACGTATCAGGCGATTCAGGCCGGGTTCATCCAGGCCGAGGTCGGCAAGGAATTCCTTCTTGTCGGCGTCATCGAGATCGGCCAGCTCGGCTTCGATCTTGGCGCACAGCGCAACCACGGGTGCGCCTTCCTTCGCTGCATGTTCGCGCAGGCGATCCAGATGCGGGTTGTTCTTGAAGCCATCCTCCAGCACGTTGCCGACATACATCGCCGGTTTGATCGTAAGCAGACACAACGGCTTGATGATGAGCTTTTCGTCTTCGCTCAATTTGAAGGTGCGCGCCGGCTTGCCTTCGTTCAGGTGCGGCAGCAGCCGCTCCAGCACCGCAACCAGCTTCTGCGCGTCCTTGTCGCCCGACTTGGCCTTCTTGCCGTCGCGCTGGATGGTGCGTTCCACCACCGCCAGGTCGGCCAGCGCCAGCTCGGTGAGGATCACTTCGATGTCGGACAACGGATCGACTTTGCCCGCCACATGCACCACGTTCTCGTCGTCAAAGCAGCGCACCACGTTGACGATGGCCTCGGTCTCACGGATGTTGGCGAGAAACTGGTTGCCCAGGCCCTCGCCCTTGGATGCGCCCGCCACCAGGCCGGCGATATCGACGAACTCGACGATGGCAGGCTGCATCTTTTGCGGCTTGACGATCTTTGCCAGCGCAGCCATGCGCGGATCGGGCACTTCGACGATGCCGACATTAGGCTCGATGGTGCAGAACGGATAGTTCTCCGCCGCGATACCCGCCTTGGTCAGCGCATTGAACAGGGTGGATTTGCCCACATTGGGCAGGCCGACGATTCCGCATTTCAAACTCATTGTTTTTCCTTTATATTGACTGCAACCCCAAACCCCTCCCGGCCTCCCCTTGTCAGGGGAGGAGTCCCGGCTCTCGCCCTGATATGACTACTAGCCATTCGACTAGGCTATCAAATAACGATAGCCAAGTCGCTGGTTATGACAAGGGGGAAAGCGAAGCGAGGGGGCATGGAGGGGGTTTGGCTTTACGCGCTATGCAGCTTCAACATCGCCGCTTCAATCTTTCCTTCGATGACCAGATGCGCGACGTTCTGCGCATGCTGCATGGCCTCGTCTATCAGTTCGCGCTCTTCACGGCGCGGATCGTTCAACACGTAATCGGACACTTCGCCGCGCTCGCCGGGATGGCCGATACCCAGGCGCAACCGCCAAAAATCCCTGCTGCCGAGATGCGCGATGATGTCTTTCAACCCGTTATGCCCGCCGTGTCCGCCACCCATTTTCAAACGTGCCACACCCGGCGGCAGATCCAGCTCGTCATGCACCACCAGCATTTCTGCCGGGGCTATCTTGTAGAACTGCACCACTGCCCCGACGGCTTTCCCGCTGGCATTCATGAAGGTTTGCGGTTTGAGCAGCAATACTTCATGACCATGCAGTTGGCCGCGCGCGGTCAGGCCGTGAAACTTGCCCTCACTCTTGAAGTTCAACTTTTGCTCGCGCGCGAGTTCGTCCACCCACAGGAAACCGGCGTTATGCCGGGTGGTTTCATATTCTCGTCCGGGATTGCCCAGACCAACTATCAAGCGTATCGCAGTCATAGTGTCTGAATGAATGGCACCTGAATAAATGGTGCCTCTATAAATTCAAAATCCGAAGTGAGACAAAGCGCAAAGGAAATTTTAACGCGCAGCATATACTTAATATGTAAGCGATAAAATTTCCTGAGCAACACCGTATCACGAAGGAGTTTGGGTTTATAGAGGTACCATGAAAAAACCCGCCATGCGTTCATCAGCAATGGCGGGTTTAAGCTGCCAGTCGATCTATTTGGCTTTTTTGGCGGCAGGGGCTGCAGCTGCTGCCGCAGGGGTAGCTCCTGCCGTTTTGGCAACGCCTGCAGCCGCCGCAGGGGCGGCTGCCGCAGAAGCAGCAGCAGCGGCCACGGCCTCGGCAGCATCTTCCGCTTCCGCTTCAAGCGCACCGCGCGGCACTTGTACCGTGGCTACCACCGCTTCAGCAGTATGAGTACCGTGCGCGGCAGCTTCCACGCCCTTGGGCAACTTCAAGTCGGCCACGTGGATGGAATGGCCGAGTGCCAGATGCGACAGGTCCACTTCGATGAAGGCCGGCAGATCCGCTGGCAGGCAGGTGATGTCCAGATCGGTCATCACGTGGCTGATCTTGCCGCCGCCATCCTTCACGCCCGGTGCGATATCCGCATTCACGAAATGCAGCGGCAATTTGATGTGCATCTTTTTCTTCGCATCAACGCGCTGAAAGTCGATGTGCTGGACCTGTTGGCGGAACGGATGCATCACGAAATCGCGCAACTGCACGGACTCCTTCTTGCCTTCCAGGTTCAGCGTCAATATCGAAGCGTGGAACGCTTCGGCACGCAGTTTGTGATACAGCTCGTTGTGATCCAGCTCGATCAGGTTCACGTCGCCTGCGCCATACAGAACACCTGGCACACGGCCGGTGTTACGCAGACGGCGGCTCGCACCCGTACCTTGCGCCTTGCGGGTTGTTGCATTGATTTCTATTTTCATTTCACTTCTCCAATAACGGGAACCCCTCAAAACTCATATTTTTAGAGGTTCCCTAAACAGAATCGTCCGCGACCAGACGACTCAACATTTGCGGCAACCGACATGGCTGCCGCTAAAACTTGATGCAGGGTGGGCAAGTATTTTTCCCACCCTGCGACTATCCGCGTGGGCACCACAAGCTGTGCCCACCCTACCACTTCATTCGGTGAACAGCGAACTCACCGATTCTTCACTGTTGATGCGGCGTATCGTTTCCGCCAGCAACTCCGCGGTACTCAATTGACGGATGCGCTTGCAGTTGCGCGCCGCCTCGCTCAACGGGATGGTATCGGTGACGACCAGTTCATCCATCGCGGAATTCTCGATGCGCCCGATCGCCGGGCCGGACAGCACCGCATGGGTACAGTAAGCCAGCACGCGCGTCGCACCTTTTTCCTTCAGCGCATTGGCGGCTTCGCACAGCGTATTGGCGGTATCCACCATATCGTCCATGATCAGACAGGTGCGTCCCGCCACCTCGCCGATGATGTTCATCACCTTCGCCACGTTCGGCTTGGGGCGGCGCTTGTCGATGATCGCCAGGTCCGCATCCAGTTCTTTGGCCAGCGCGCGGGCGCGCACCACGCCGCCCACATCCGGCGAAACCACGATCAGGTTCGGGTAGTTGTGCTTCCACACGTCGGACAACAGGATCGGGCTGGCGTAGATGTTGTCCACCGGGATATCGAAGAAGCCCTGGATCTGGTCGGAGTGCAGATCCATGGTCAACAAACGATCCACACCGGCGCCGGTCAGCATATCCGCCACGACTTTGGCGGTGATCGCGACCCGCGCCGAGCGCGGGCGGCGATCCTGGCGCGCGTAGCCGAAATACGGCATCGCGGCGGTGATACGCCCGGCTGAAGCGCGCTTCAGCGCGTCCACCATCACCATCACTTCCATCAAATTGTCATTGGTCGGTGCGCAGGTGGATTGCAGCACGAACACATCCCTGCCGCGCACGTTCTCAAGCAGCTCCACCATCACCTCACCGTCGTAGAAACGCCCTACCGTGGCGCGTCCGAGCTTGATGTGCAGATGCTGTGCCACCGCTTCAGCGAGCTTAGGATTGGCATTGCCGGTGAATACCATCAAGCTGTCGTAGGACACGTGCAACCCCTCACAGAATCTATAAAAAGGCCTGAGCCCTGTTTGCGGCTTCGGCCGCTCGCCACGCTCACATTGGCGAACGCCGAAACTGCGTTTTGGCTGGGGAGGTAGGGATCGAACCTACGAATGCTGGAATCAAAATCCAGTGCCTTACCACTTGGCGACTCCCCAATTACTTTTAATCCAGCACCCAATCATGCAACGGATGCCTTGCTAATCCTTGTGCCACGATGCCGCGCATGCCATTTTGACCGGGCATATCGGGCGGCAACTGCTGCAATACTGCTTCGGCTTGGCCGCGACCGGGGAACTCCGCGAAAACGCATGCCCCCGATCCGGTCATCATCGCCTTGCCAAAAGTATCCAGCCAAACGATGTAACGCCCCACCTCCGGATAGAGGTTGCATACTACAGACTGCAGATCGTTGCGGAATTGCCGCTCCGAAAGGGCGCGCATTGTGCTAGAAACCGTATCGCGTGTCAATTCCGGATGCGCGAATATCCGTGCGGTCGGCACCTGTACCGGCGGGAACAGCACCACATACCACGCCTCCGGCAGGGGATAGGCTTGCAACTGTTCGCCCACACCCTCGGCAAAGGCGTTCTCACCGAACACGAACACCGGCACATCCGCACCCAATCTCAGGCCGAACTGCATCAAACGCGCGCGCGACAGGCCCAGCGACCACATGCGATTCAGCGCGATCAGCGTGGTCGCGGCATCCGAACTGCCGCCGCCCAGGCCGCCGCCCATCGGGATGCGTTTCTCGACCGCGATATCCACGCCCGAGGTACAGCCGGTCTCACTTTGCAGCAAGCGCGCAGCACGCACGCACAGATCCGACTCCTCCGCCACGCCCTCGACATTATTGGTACGGTGCACCACGCCGTCCGCGCGCAAGCTGAAGTGCAGCGTGTCATGCAGGTCGATGAAGCGAAACAGCGTTTGCAGCAGGTGATAACCGTCCGGCCTGCGCCCGACGACATGGAGAAACAGGTTCAATTTTGCGGGCGCGGGGCAGGTCAGTTGCATTTGAGGCCTACTCTTACCCTGAAAACCCCAACCCTAACCACGGAACACACAGAATGCACGGACAAAGCAAAACCCTGGGTGGGTCTGTATTTTCCGTGCATTCCGTGTATTCCGTGGTCACGAATTACGTTGGTCAGGTTCATTGCGGATTCCAATCCCACTCATCGATAAGCAATTGGATTTGCAAGTCTTCATGATTCAACTGCAGGCGCGACGGCAAGCTGTCCGGACTGCTGTCGGCATAGCGCAGGTAGCGCACTTCCCAGCCAGCCTGATGCAACACGTTGATCCGGCCATCGCCATCCCGCTCGATCTGCGCGGAGCCATCGCCGTCCGGCATGCCCAACACCCATTTATGCAGACCGCTCAGCGGCAGATGCCAGCCCAACACCTGCTCCATCAGCATTTCCGCATCATCAGCCTGGTAGTGCTTGGCGCCATCGTCCAGCGTCGCCTGCCGAGCATCGCGATAAACACGTGCGGCAGTTTGTCCGAGCGGCGCGAACAGCAATATCTCATCGGAGCGGGCACTGTGCATCCAGCGCAACCCGGCCGAATGGTGCTTCCCCTGGTGATCGATCGCGATGCGTCCGTTCAGCGCGAACGGCGCTGACTCCGACTGTGCGGGTCGCGCGACCGTCACCGGACTGGAAGGCAGCAAGGCGCAACCGCCCAGCAGCACTGCCAGACAAAGCGGGAGCAACCTTGCCGAAGGAAGACTCAAGGCATGAATTTCTTGATCACGGCCTGCAGTTCCGCACTGCCGGGAAAGTCTTTGAGGCTATCCCGCCAGACTTTCCCGGCTTCCGCCTTGTCACCGCGCATCCACAGCACCTCGCCGAGATGCGCGGCGATCTCGGGGTCGGGACCGGCGGCGAACGCGCGGCGCAGCATCTTGACGCTGTCTTCCAGCCTTCCGCTGCGGTAGTAGCCCCAGCCCACACTGTCCATGATGGCGGGGTCATCGGGTGAGAGTTGCAAGGCCTTTTCCACCAGTTGCACGGCCTCGGGTATCCGTTCGTTGCGTTCCAGCAGCCCGTAGCCCAGCGCGTTGTAGGCGTGCGCATGATCCGGCTGTATCTGGATCAGCTTGCGCATCAATTGTTCGAACACATCCGGCTTGCCGAGCTTGTCCGCCAGCATCGCGGCCCCGTAGAGCAGATCGGGATGATTGGGCAGCTTCATCAATCCGTCCTGCAACACCCGATAGGCTTCGGGCAACCGGTTCGCCTCCCGCAGAAATTGCGCCTCGGCCAATATCAATTGCACGCGCTGCTGATTGTCCACGGCCTGAAGCTGGTGCAACTGCTGCAGCGCCTCGGCAAGCTGACCGCGCTTGCTCAGCAGGAAGGCGATGCGGACCTGCGCGGCAAACAGATACTCCCCGCCCTTTACCTGGCGATAGTGCTCGATCGCCTCGTCTTCATTTTTCTTCGCCTCGCCCAACTGGCCGAGGTAATAACGCACCGTATCCTGATTCTTGTTGCCTTTGCTCAGTGCCTGCTTGAGATGATCTTCCGCACCCTGAAAATCCTTCATCTGCAGCGAAATCAGCGCGATTGCGTACGCTGTCTCCGCATTTTCGGGATTCTCGTCCGCCAGACGCTGGAATTCATCGCGTGCCGGCTTGTACTGCTTTTGTTCGAGCAGCGCGCGGGCATACTGCAAACGGATCTCATGCGCATCCGGATAACCCTTCAAGTATCCACTCAGCACTTCCAGACCCTGTTGCGGCGCATTCTTCTGCAGCAAATATGCCTCCAGCGAGGCCGCCATATCCCACTCCGGACGCAGCTTGCGCGCCTGCCTTGCCTCATCCAGCGCAAGCTTTTCGTCCCCTGATGCCTGCGCCAGTTGCGCCACTGTCCAATGCGCTTCGGCCACGCTCGGATAGGGTTGCGCAAGCTCGAGCATCAACCCGAGCGCCGCTTCCTTGTCCGGATAGGGCGCCAGCATTTGATATATCTGATAGAAGATGTGCCCAGCATTGGTTTGGTCGGCTTTCAACACGCCGACCAGTTCCTGGCGGGCCTCGGCCAGCCTGCCGCTGCGCAGCAATGCCGAAGCATACATGCGCATCGCCATCGGTGAAGCCGGCTCGACCTCGCGCCATATCTTGAGTGCCTCGATAGCCTTGTCCATCTGCCCGGACTGCAGCGCCAACTGCGCGGCTCGCATGGCCAGGCGCGGATCGCGCGTTTTATTGGCCAGATCCGAACTGCCCTGCACGGCGAGCGCAACATTGCCACGCTGAGTGGCGATCTCGGTCAACAGAAATTCATAGAGCAATTCATCGCTCAACTCGATGTTGGGCAGTGCCTGTGCGGCTTCCGCCCGCGACTCTGGCGCTTCGGCAGGAATCTCCGCAGTTGGCCGGACGGGTGCCTGCGCACACGCGGTGAGTAGCAAACTGCCCAGGATGAGGTAGCTGATCTGGTTCATGACATGACTGCTTTTGATGTGGACGCGCATAATAGGTTATATTTAACCGAATTCACAACCACGTCAGTCACGCTATTTTGCCCAACGCCACTCCCGACATAACGCTTTCCGCACGCAACCTGACACGCCGCTTTGGCGATCATCTGGTCATCAGCGATGTGTCCCTGGAATTGAAACGCGGCGAAGTGCTGGGTCTGCTGGGACACAACGGCGCGGGCAAAACCACCACCATGCAGATGCTGACCGGTTGCCTGGCACCAAACAGCGGCGACATCGAGATCTGCGGCATCGACCTGTTACGCCAGCCCATGCTGGCCAAAGCGAACCTCGGTTATTTGCCCGAAACACCGCCCTTGTACCGCGAGCTCAGCGTGAACGATTACCTGGCCTTCGCCGCCCGTTTGCGCGGCATGAAGTCCGCCGCGATCGCCGATGCACTGGCGCAAGCCAAACGACGCTGCGGTCTGGAAGCGGTCGGCAACAAGATCATCGGCACGCTTTCCAAGGGTTTTCAGCAGCGGGCCGGTATCGCGCAAGCCATCATCCATCGTCCCGCCGTGATCGTGCTCGATGAACCCACCGTCGGCCTGGATCCCGCGCAAATCCGCGAGATACGCGCTCTGATCCGCGAATTGGGCGATAGCAGCAGCGTGATCCTCTCCACGCATTTGCTCGGTGAAGTCGAAAGCGTGTGTGACCGGGTCGAGATCATGCAGCACGGCAAGCTGATCTATGGCGATACCAGCGCGCGCATGCAGCGCTATGGCAGCGTTTCGGGCTTCATCGTCAGCCTGCGCAACCCGCCGGCATTGGGCGAACTGGAAGGGATCGCCGGCATCAGCCGGGTAGAACAAATTTCCGCCACGCAGTTCCGCGTGCTGCACAAACCGGAGGATAACCCCAAGGCCGCACTGCTCAGCTTCTCGGAACAACACGGCTGGCAACTCGAACAACTCACCCCGCTGCAGGCCACGCTGGAAGATGTGTATGTCAGGATCACCGATGCGGAAACGGCCATGACCGGAGAGGCGAAATGATCCGCCTGATCGCCCTGCGCGAACTGCGCAGCCTGTTCGCCATGCCATCGACCTGGTTCATGCTGGCCATCCTGCAATTCATTTTCGCCTGGTTTTTCCTGAACACCCTGCAGACGTTCCTGGATCTGCAACCGCAACTGGCGCAACTCGCCAACGCGCCCGGCGTGACCATCATCGTGGCCGCGCCGTTGTTCAATATGCTCGGGCTGTTGCTGATGATGCTGGTACCGATTTTCACGATGCGCCTGATCGCCGAAGAACGGCGCAATCAATCCCTTGCGTTGCTGCTTTCTGCTCCGCTGGCTATCAGTCACATCGTGCTTGGCAAGTTCCTCGGCCTGCTGATCTTCCTGGTGGTGATGATGACCGGCGTACCGCTGATGCTCTGCACGCTGGCGCTCGGCACCGATCTCGATCACGGCCTGCTGCTGGGCAATCTGCTCGGCCTGTTGCTGCTGACTGCCAGTTACGTTGCTGTGGGGCTGTATGTATCCTCGCTCACCGCGCAGCCCGTCATCGCCGCGATCGGTGCGCTGGCGGTGCTGGCCGGCCTGTGGCTGGCAGACATCGCCGCGACGGCGGAAGACTCGCCGTGGCACCTGATCTCGCCGCTCAACCACTTTCAGAGTTTCAACACCGGCTTGCTGGACAGCGGCGATGCCGCCTTCTTCGTGCTGTTCAGCGCGGTGTTCCTGCTGCTGACGATGCGCCGCATCGACAATAACCGCATTTACGGATAAGTCATGATGCGTAAAATTCTTGCTTCTCCGACGCTGCGCAACCTGCTGTTCGTTTCCCTGCTGTTGGGCGTTGCGCTGGGGCTGGGCTATCTCGCCGCGCGCTATCACCTGCAGCACGACCTCACCCACAACGCCAGCAACAGCCTGGAACCCGCCAGCGTGGAGGTGCTCAGGCAATTGAACGGCCCGGTCAATATCACGGTATATGCCACTGAGCAGGATGCGCGCCTCGGCGACATCCGCAAGATCATCCGCGACTTCTTCTCGCTCTACCAGCGCTACAAAGCCGACATCAACCTGGTGTTCATCGACCCGGAAAAGGAAGCGGAGAAGACCCGCGCAGCGAACATCCAGCTCAATGGCGAGATGGTGTTCGAATACGCCGGGCGCAGCGAGCACCTCACCCAGATCAACGAGCAGATCGTCACCGGGACGCTGCTGCGCCTGGCGCACACCCGCGACCAGACCGTGATGTACCTGGACGGGCACGGCGAACGCAAACTGGACGGCATCGCCAACCATGACCTCGGTGCGCTGTTCGGCGCAAAGCTCAAGCAGAACGGCTTTCTTCTCAACAGCCTGAATCTGGCATTGGCGCAGGAAGTACCGGGCAATGCCAGCGTATTGGTGATCACCCAACCGCAACTCGACCTGATGCCCGGAGAAGTGGACAAACTGCTGCGCTATGTCGGGCGCGGCGGCAACCTGCTCTGGCTGGTCGATGCCGAACCGTTGCACGGACTGGAACGCCTTGCCGAGAAACTCGACCTGCTGCTGCCGCCCGGCATCGTGATCGACCCTGCCGCATCCGGGATGAACGCACCCTCTACCTGGTCGCTGGGCGCCACCTATCCGCCGCATGCGATCACGCACAACTTCAACCTGATCACGGCCTTCCCCTCGGCGCGTCCGCTGGTGTGGAACGAGAACCCGGACTGGCAGCATCACGTATTGGTGGAAGTCGCCGCGCGCGGCTGGGTGAGCCACAATATGTCTGCCGACAACCCAACCTCGAAACCGCCCGCATTTGACAAACAGCGCGACACGCCTGGCCCGTCCATCATCGCGATGGCACTACAGCGCAACATCAATGACAGGGACCAGCGCATCGTGGTGGTCGGCAACGGCGCGTTCCTCGCCAACAGCTATGCCGGCAACGGCGGCAACGTCGACCTGGGCGTGAACATGGTGAACTGGCTGGCCGGCGAGGAGCATCTGATCACACTGCAACCGCGCGCCGCCAAAGACAGCAGCCTGGTACTCGGCAGAACGGAACTCAACGTCATCAGTATCGGTTTCCTGCTGGTACTGCCGCTGCTGCTGGCGGGTGTGGGAGGCTTGATCTGGTGGAAACGCCGCCGCGCCTGAAAGACCGCCACACAACTACTTTGCTTGCTGATATTGCGTTAAAAAATGGCTCAAAATCCTCATTTACAAAATAGTAAATTCCGGTTTCTCGCCCTTTTTTGCCTTGTCTCAGCCGCGCTCGCTACGTTGTGTGGCGGTCCTTAAAATTTACAATCATGCCAGAACTCCCTGAAGTCGAAACCACGCGGCGCGGGCTGGCCGCGCACCTCACCGGCCTGACCATCTCCGATGTGGTGGTCCGCAACGCCAGTCTGCGCTGGCCGATCCCGAAAAACCTGCCCAGGCTGTTGCGCGGACAGGTGATCCACTCGCTCCAGCGACGTGCCAAATATCTGCTGATGGATTGCGGCAGCGGCACGCTGATCCTGCATCTGGGCATGTCCGGCAGCCTGCGTATCCTGCCCGCAAATACCGCACCAGAAAAGCACGACCACTTCGATCTGGTGTTCGGCGATGGCACGCTGATGCGATTGCGCGACCCGCGCCGCTTCGGGGCGGTGTTGTGGCTTAGCGGCGATGCGCACACCCACCCGCTGCTCGCGACTCTCGGCCCCGAACAACTGGAAGCAGATTTCGATGCGCGCTATCTCCACCAGGCCACGCGCGGGCGCAGCGTCAGCATCAAGCAGTGCATCATGGACAATCATGTAGTGGTCGGGGTGGGCAACATCTACGCCAACGAGGCACTGTTCCGCGCCGGCATCAAACCGCAGCTCGCCGCCGGAAAACTCAGCCTGCCGCGCTGCGCAAGGCTGGTCGAAGAGATCCGTGCCACACTGGCGGAGGCCATAGCCCAGGGCGGCAGCACCCTGCGCGACTTCGTCAACAGCGCCGGGCAACCCGGCTACTTCCAGCAGAACTATTGGGTGTACGGGCGCGGTGGCGAACCATGCCGACGTTGCGGCTCGCTCATCAAGCAGATCCGCCAGGGACAACGCTCCAGTTTTTATTGTGGGTATTGTCAGAAGTAATCCTGATGCGCAGCAACTTTATGCTAGAGTGCTGCGCTCGGAAATATGACATAACCGGACATGGCGCACTGCGCCAGCCTCTCACCCCGTTACAGGGAGGAAACATGAAATACATCTTGCTCAGCATCTTTCTGCTACTCAATGCATGCGACGGTTCATCCGCACCGGCACCCAGGATAGCCGCCCCGCAGCGCGACGCGCTTGAAAAGGCCAAGGGCGTGGATCAGGTGGTGCAAAAGGGAACTGAAGAGGCCCAGAATAAAGCCAAAGAGGCTGAAGGGTATTAGCTTGCACCGGTTCCGCGCATTTCTCATCGCCCTGCTCGCCGTTGTCTGCACGCCGGTCGCTCAGGCGGGGCTGCTGCCGCGCCCCGATCATGTGGTGGTGGTCATCGAGGAAAATCGCAGCTATATGCAGATCATGGACTTGAACAATCACAATTCCTACATCCACGCGCTGGCAAAACGCGGCGTGTTATTCACCAGGTCTTATGGCATCACTCATCCGAGCCAGCCGAACTATCTGGCACTGTTCTCCGGTTCCACGCAGGGCATCACCAACAATGCCTGTCCATTTTCCTTCGGCTCCGACAACCTCGCCACGGTGTTGCTGAATGCAGGATTGAGCTTCGCCAGCTTCGCCGAATCGTTGCCCGAATCGGGCGATACGAGCTGCATATCCGGTGCTTATGCTCGCAAACACAATCCGGTGGTGAATTGGCAGGGAACGCGACTGCCTGCCACAGTGAACCAGCGCTTTGCTGATTTTCCGGCGGATTATTCCAGTCTGCCTACCGTGTCTTTTGTCATACCCGACCAGGACAACGACATGCATGATGGCAGTTTCTCGGACGCGGACGATTGGCTGAAAACACACATCGCGCCCTATGTCGACTGGGCGATGAAAAACAACAGCTTGTTGATACTCACCTGGGATGAGGATCATTACCAGTCGGACAATCGCATCGCGACAATACTGGTGGGTCCGATGGTACAGGCAGGGGAAAGCGATCAGCGCATCAATCACTACAATGTGTTGCGCACTCTGCTCGACTTTTATGACCTGCCTGCGCTCGGCGCGAGTTCTGCTGTCGAGCCCATCAAAGCGATTTGGCTGGAACGCTGACCGGTTGCATCCCCAAAATAAAAAGCCGCGCAATTCCGGCGCGGCTTTTTTGCGGGTGTTGCGGCTCAGCTTTTTTTCGCCGCCATCAGCTTCTCGTACTTGACCTGCAGTTGTTCATTGCTCTCCACGTGATTCGGATCCAGCGGTATGCAATCCACCGGGCACACTTCCACGCACTGGGGCGTGTCGTAGTGACCCACACATTGGGTGCACTTGTTCGGGTCGATCATATAAATGGAATCGCCCTGTGAGATCGCGTCATTCGGGCATTCCGGCTCGCAGACGTCGCAATTGATACATTCATCGGTAATCATCAGTGACATGCTATTTCTCCTTAATCAATCCAGATTCTTCTGGCGATTTGATCGCCCGGTTACCCGGTTCATCCGATTTATCCGCCATTCAGTACTTTTGCCGCAACTTTTCCATCACATAGGGCGACACGAACTTGCTGACATCCCCGCCGAAGCGCGCGACTTCGCGCACCATGGTGGCGGAGATGAAAGTATACTTTTCCGAGGGGGTCAGGAACAGGGTCTCGACCTCGGGATACAGATTGCGGTTCATGCCCGCCAACTGGAACTCGTATTCGAAATCCGACACGGCGCGCAAGCCGCGCAACACCACGCGTGCGTCATGTTGCTGGACGAAGTTCATCAACAAGCCGTTGAAACCTTCCACGCGCACATTGGCAAAATCCGCGAAGATCACGCGCGCCATCTCCACCCGCTCCTCCAGCGTGAACAGGGTCTTCTCGCGGCTTTCCGCCACCGCCACGATGACCTCGCCGAACAGGCCGGCGGCACGCCGCACCACATCCTCATGCCCGCGCGTGATGGGATCGAACGTGCCGGGGTATACCACTTTAATCATCTTGCGCATCCGGTGAAAGGTGAAGCGTGAAACGAATAAACCGCGCCGTCTTGCCTTTCACTTTTCACGCCTCTTAAGTAACTGATAATACACCTGCCCCGCCTTGCCCGACTTGACGACCTGCCAGGGCAGCGGAACATCGACCGGCGCGCCGGATTCCACATAAAGCAAACCGTTCCCGCTCAGGTGTTGCGGCAACATCTCCAGCAACCTGGGCAGATACTCGCTCCGGAACGGCGGATCCAGAAAGATCACGTCATAGCGCTGAACATCACGAGATGCGAATTCTAGCCCATCCTGGCAATGCGCGAAAACGTTAGTGCACCCTAATTTCTCAAGGTTTTCCTGCAGAGCGCAGCAGACTGCGGGATTCCTTTCCACCATCACCACCCGTTCGGCTCCGCGCGAAGCGGCCTCGAAGCCCAATACTCCGCTGCCGGCGAACAGGTCCAGACAGGTCCGTCCATGCAGGGTTTGTCCCAGCCAGTTGAACAGGGTCTCGCGCACGCGATCCGGCGTGGGGCGCAAACCTTCCGCATCGGGAAAGCTGATCACGCGGCTACGGTATTCACCACCGATGATACGCACCTTATTTATCTTTTAACTCCCCGATTAGCCACGGATGAACACAGATTTACACGGATAGGAAACATTGCACAACTTATTGGATATCCGTGATCTTCCGCGGCTAAAATGCTTTTCCCGGATTTATTTCGCCTGCTCCATTTTTTCCTCCGGCGCACCCACGATCACCGTCGCCATCGCCCGCGGATCGATGCGGCGGGCGAACGCATCGCGGACTTGCGCGACACTCACCCGCTCGATCTTGAGCGTAAAGTCATCCAGATAAGTCAGCGGCAGATCGTAGAACCCGATGATGCTCAGATAACCGATGATCTTGCTGTTGCTGTCGATGCGCAGCGGGAATCCGCCGACGATGTTCTGTTTTGCCGCCAGCAATTCCTTTTCTGTGGGGCCGTTGGCGATGAATTGGGCCAGCGTGCCGCGCACCAGTTGCAATGCCTCGTCGGCCTGCTCCTTCTTGGTTTGCAGGCCGATCTGGAAAGCGCCGGGTTGTTTCAGCGGGATAAAGTAACTATAGACACTGTAGGCCAGGCCTTTCTTCTCGCGTATCTCGTTCATCAGGCGCGACACGAAACCGCCGCCGCCGAGGATGTAATTTCCCACATACATCGGGAAATAATCGGGGTCGGTGCGCGACATGCCCGGCGCACCGACCAGGATGTGGCTCTGGCTGGCCGGATGGCTGATACGCTGCTCGCTTGCGGGGATTTGCATCGCCACTTCGGGCAAAGCGGAAGGAACTTCTGATAACGGCAATTTTTCGGTGAGTCGTTGCGCGATCGCCTCGGCCTCGGCACGCGACACATCGCCCATGATAGCCACCACTGCGCTGCCGGCGCTGTAGTGCTCGCGATAAAACTTGCGCAGGTCCAGCATGGTGACTTTCCCCACGCTGGCGATCTCGCCGGATATCGGCAACGCATAAGGATGCGCGCCGTACACCGCCTTCTGAAAAGCCTTGTCGGCGATGTTCTCAGGCTTGGTCTCGGCTTCTTTCAGGGAGGCGGTCAGCCGTGCCTTCTCACGCTCCAGTATCCCGTCCGGGAACACCGGGTGTTGCAGCACGAGCGCCATCATGCCCAGTGCCTTGTCGCGCACCGCCGGGTTGCTCAAAGTACGCAATGTCATGCCGGACCGGTCCTGATCGAAGCTCCCGCCGAATTGCGCGCCGATGTCTGCCATGCCGCGCGAGATCTCGTCCTCGCTCAAACCCTCCGAACCCGCATCCAGCATATGATGGGTCAAACCCGCCACACCGGAACTGTCCGCCTTGTCAAAGCTGCTGCCGGCCGGAAAACTCACCGCCACATCCAGCATCGGGATGTCGTGGTTCTCGACGAACAGCACCTTCGCCCCGCTTGCACTCTGCCAGTGCTGGATGCTGGGTGTGGCGAAAGCGGCAGATACCGAAAAGCACAATACAGGAATCAATAATCTTGCAAAACGCTTCAGAAGCGTAGCGAGCAAGTCAATATGCGCGAAGCCGCGCAGCGAACGACGAGGCATATCGTATAGATAGAAGATGAGTGAGCGAGTACGCGACAAAGCCGATTGACTGCGCAGTAGCTTCTCGAGTGTTTTAGCGAACATGCGATCCCCCTTCAGACTTGTGTTTCGGCTTGCCCGAAAGCGGTTGCGGATCGAGCACTGCCACTGTCAGATTGTCGTCCTGCAAAAACTCCTTCGCGACTTGCTGCACTTGCTCCGCGGTCACCAGCTGAAGCTTGTCCAGCATCACCGGGATCGCCTGATAGCCCAGGCCGACGCTCTCCATCTGCCCGATCTGCATCGCCTGATAGAACAGCGAATCGAGCTTGTACACTTCGCCCGCGGTGACCTGCGTTTTGACGCGTTTCAACTCGTCCCCGCTCACGCCGTCTTTCACCAGTTGCGCGATCTCCTTCCGCAACGCGGCTTCGACATCCTGCACCGTTCTGCCCGCGCTGGGTGTGGCTTCCAGAAAGAACAGGCTCGGGCCGCGTGAAGTCGAGTCATAGCCGGCGCCTGCCGAACTGGCGATCTGTTGCTCGCGCACCAGATGCTTGTTCAACCGCGCCGACTCGTTGCCGTCCAGAACACCCGCCAGAATGGACAGCGCGTAAGGTTTCCAGTCCTGCGCAAGATCCTTTACCGTGGGCGTGTGGTAGCTCATCACCAGCTGCGGCAATTCGGCGGGAGCTTTCACGACCAGGCGCTTGATGCCGGCTTGCCGCGGCTCGGTGAAATTTCGCCGCGGCGGCTGGGCGACTTTGGGGATGGAACCGTAATAGCGCTGCGCCAGCGCGAACACCTCGCCGGCTTGCACATCGCCGGCGATGACCAGCGTGGCGTTATTCGGCGCGTACCAGCGCGTGTACCATTCCTGCGCATCCTTGACCGTGAGGGCTTCCAGGTCACTCATCCAGCCGATCACCGGATGCTGATAAGGATGCTCCTGGTAAGCCGTCGCGATCATACTTTCATACAACAGCGACTGCGGCTCATCATCGGTGCGCATGCGGCGCTCCTCCATGACGACTTTGACTTCCTTGGCGAAATCGCCCGCAGTCAGGTTCAGATTGTGCATCCGGTCCGACTCCAGTTTCATCGCCAGTGGCAATCTGGATTTGTGCAATTGCTGGAAATAGGCAGTGTAGTCATTGCTGGTAAAAGCGTTCTCGCGTCCGCCCGCCGCCGCGATGCGCCTTGAGAACTCCCCTGCCGGCACAACCCTGGTGCCCTTGAACATCATATGCTCCAGCACGTGCGCGATGCCGGTGGTGCCTGTGCGCTCGTCCATGCTGCCGGCCTTGTACCAGATCTGCTGCACGATCACCGGCGCGCGGTGATCTTCCTTGACAATGACTTTCAGCCCGTTCGCCAGCGTGCGTTCGAACACTTCCGCCTGGGCGGAGCTCTGTGACCAGCCCAGCAACAATGCGATGTAAAAGAATAAACTCTTCATAACCCTAACCCTTCAACGTGTAATCGGCATAAAATGGCTGCGCATTATGCGGCATTTTTACCTCATCCGACTACGCTCATCTTAATGTTCAGCTTCCTGAAAAAAAAATCACCCGGGCCTGAAATAGACCTGTCCACCAGAGACCAGTCCAACACCAGTTGGATGAGGCAATTGAGATCCGGATTGGCGCGCACCGGCGACCAACTGTCGGCCCTGTTCGGCCGCAACGGGAAGATAGACGACGATATTTACGAGGAACTGGAAACCATCCTGATCACCGCCGATGTCGGCATGGACGCGACCAACGCGCTGCTCGCCGATCTGCGCCGCCAGGTCAAGGAACAGCGTTTGAGCGAAGCGGCACAACTCAAGGAAGCCCTCGCGCACAGCCTGCTCAGGATGCTCAAGCCGCTGGCACAGCCGCTGCAAGCCGGCACCCAAAAGCCCTTCATCATCATGCTGGTGGGGGTGAACGGCGCGGGCAAGACCACCACGATCGGCAAACTGGCAAAGCATCTGCAGACACAAGGCCTGTCAGTGATGCTCGCGGCGGGCGACACTTTCCGCGCCGCAGCGCGCGAACAACTGATGGCATGGGGCGTGCGCAACAGCGTGACGGTGATCTCTCAACAAAGCGGCGATGCCGCTGCGGTGATCTACGATGCCGTACAGGCCGCCCGGGCGCGCAATGTCGACGTGGTGCTGGCCGACACCGCCGGACGGCTGACCACCCAGGCACACCTGATGGAAGAGATCAAAAAGGTCAAGCGCGTCATCGCCAAGGCGATGCCGGAAACACCTGCGTCACCGGTCGCACCGCACGAGGTGCTGCTGGTGCTGGATGCCAACACCGGACAGAACGCGCTGAGCCAGGTCAAAGCCTTCGATCAGGCACTCGGCGTCACCGGGCTGGTACTGACCAAGCTGGACGGCACGGCCAAGGGCGGAGTGATCGCCGCGATCGCCAAGGCGCATCCGATCCCGGTGCGCTTCATCGGCGTGGGCGAAGGACTGGATGACCTGCGCCCGTTCGTCGCGGAAGAATTTGTCGCCGCGTTGCTGGGGATGGATGAATGATTGCAGAAACATCTCTATATGGAGTGCGGGGGCATGACCCCGCTTTGTATTGGTGCGACATGACGCACCGCCTGAAAGCGCGGACATGTCCGCGCACTCCAAAGTATTATTTTGCAGTTGCACTATCCGGTGTGCATAAATGATCTCCTTCAACCAGGTCCACAAACGCTACCCCGGCGGCTATCAGGCGCTAAAGAACGTCACGTTCGGGATTGCCGAAGGCGAGATGGTTTTCCTCACCGGGCACTCAGGTGCGGGCAAGAGCACCCTGCTCAAACTCATCGCCGCGATCGAGCGTCCCAACCTCGGCAGCGTCATCGTCAACAACCAGAACGTCGGGGTACTCAAGGAGCGCGCGCTGCCTTATCTGCGCCGCAACCTCGGCATCATCTTCCAGGATCACAAGCTGCTGTTCGACCGCAACGTGTTCGACAATGTCATGTTGCCGCTGCAGATCTGCGGATTTGATTACCGCGAAAGCCACAAGCGGGTGCGCGCCGCACTCGACAAGGTCGGCCTGCTCAAGCGCGAAAAATCCAACCCGATCGCGCTGTCCGGCGGCGAACAGCAACGCCTGTGCATCGCCCGCGCCATCGTGAATCGCCCGACCATCCTGCTGGCCGACGAACCGACCGGCAATCTGGATACGGAGTACGCGCACGAGATCATGGCGATATTCAAATCTTTCCATCAGGTCGGCGTCACGCTGCTGATCTCCACCCACGATGAAAGCGTGCTGCAGGATACCAATGTGCGCGTGCTCGCGCTCAAACAGGGGGAGTTGCAACCCACTTCGACAGGCCCGGCACAAACAAAAGGCCAAGCACAGGCATGAGGCACGCACTCGCACAAATCATCGGGGTGATGCGCCGCATGTTCGAGTCCAGGTTGGTGGGATCGCTCAATATCCTGGTCATCGGCATCGCACTCAGCCTGCCGGCCGGCATGTATGTGCTGTTGCAGAACGCGCAGGGCCTGGTCGCGCAACTCTCCGGCACGCCACAGATCAGCCTGTTCCTGAACATGGGTACGAAGACCGACGACATCGACAAGCTGCGCAAACAGCTCGCAGAACATCCGGCCATAGACCGCACCGAATTCGTCGCCCGTGACCAGGCTCTGGAACAGCTCAAGCAAAGCACCGGGCTTGCCGACGTTATCGGCGGCCTGAGCCAGAACCCGTTGCCGGATGCCTTCATCGTCTATCCCAAGCATGGCGAGGCGCAAGCGCTGGAGGAATTGCGCGACGAACTGGCGAAGCTGACCAAGGTGGAACTGGCGCAACTCGATTCTGCCTGGGCCTACAAACTCGAAGCCCTGCTCAAGTTCGGCCGGATGATGGTGCTGATACTCGCCAGCCTGCTCAGCCTGGCGTTGATCGCCATCACCTTCAACACCATCCGCCTGCAGATCCTCACCCAGCGCGACGAGATCGAGGTCGCCAAACTGATCGGCGCGACCAACGGCTTCATCCGCCGCCCGTTCCTGTATTTCGGCGCGCTGCAGGGATTGCTCGGCGGCGTCGCGGCCTGGATCATCATCTCGCTGAGCCTGCTGCTGCTCAATTGGCAGCTCAGCACCTTATCAGAACTCTACACCAGCCAGTTTTCACTGCATCCGCTATCACCCGGCGACAGCCTGACGCTGCTGCTGTTCTCAATGTATCTCGGCTGGCTGGGCGCGTGGCTGTCAGTGGCACGGCACTTGTCGCAGATCGAGCCGAAGTAAGTTTCGCTGGAACGTTCAAGGAAATTTGGGCACGCGCAGGATCAGATGGAGCGTAGTGATAGCCATCCTACGAACTCTTTCCATGCTTGAAGCGCTCGATCTCGCGCCGGTCACGTTTGGTCGGTCTGCCCCTGAAGCGGAAGGGCTGCGGCTCGGCCTTGAGTTGGGCGGCGATGGCTTCGCGCCGCTGGCGGCTCTCGTCGGTCTCGCGATAAAGTTTCTGTGCTTCGGATGCCGGACCGCGCCGGTTGGACAAGCCCAGCACTTCGACGACAAATTGTTTCTGGCCGATGTGGATGTCCAGCCTGTCCCCCACCGCGACCGGCTTGGCCGGCTTGACGCGCATCTCGTTGACAAGCACATGGCCGCATTCGACCTCATCGGCTGCCAGCGAACGCGTCTTGAAGAAGCGCGCCGCGCAAAGCCACTTGTCGATGCGGAATTTTTCTGTGGTCTCGTCTGGACTCATTGCGATGCGATGAAAGCGAATGTGGCGCTGCTATTCGTGGATCGGTTTGATCATTTTATTTCAACAGCGGATGATCTTTCGGCAGTTGCTTCGAATACCAGATCGCCAGCTTGTGCCGCATGGTCTTTTCGGCGACCTGGTCTTCGGGCAATGGCTGCATGACTTTATCGTGGACCAGCAGCCGGTAGATGTAGAGGAGTTTCTCGCTGGCCGAATCGGCTGGCTCGAATTCAACCACGCCGCGCCCCTCGGCGTACTTCACACCCGCGAGCAACGCTTCCTTGAATAATTCCGCTTCATGCTTCAGTTTCTTCATGGGTGTCTCCGTTAACCATGTAACAATCAGCCGGCTTGCAGGACGGCCAAAAATCATCTCGACCCAAAATCGCTTCCTAAACTATACTTAAAACTCATACGAAGGAATAGCGGGGAAAGCCATGATGATGATGAACCGACGTAACCGGCGCGCCATTGCGGTAACCATGGTGGTGCTGGGCGCAATTCTGATGTTTCTCGCTCCGGAAGCATGGCCGGGCGCGCTGGTGCTTATCCTGGGTATAGCCGTGGAGTTAGCCGGCATCGCGCTGGAGCACAGGGCCAAATAGGGCGGCTGGGCTTGGTGCCGGTGATAGGCATGGTCTGGCAGCAAGTTGCCATTACCTTTATGGTCGAATACGTAGGTGCAATCATGAAGAAGTTCCTGATCGGTTTTGTGGTGGGTGTACTCATCGCGTTTCATCTGGGCATCAACTTTGGCCGGCACCGGCCTCTCCTGAGCAATCCATATGCGGAACAGGTCGAGTCGGTCAAGGAACGCGCCGGACAGGTCATCGAAAGCACCAAGGAAACCATCCACGAGGCGACCGAACCGGGGCAAAAGAAACTTGGTCGTTGACCGGGTGCCGGTGTCGAATGCTGCCAGGATGCCTTTCTCAACCGCGATGCCGCAAACGAAATATTTCTCAGGAGGAACGATCATGCCGCTGCTGTTTTCAAAAACCAATTTGGGTTCACTCACACTGCAGAACCATCTGGCCATGGCACCGATGACGCGCAATCGCGCCATCGGCAATATCCCGAATGAACTGATGGCGGAATATTACGCGCAGCGGGGATCTGCGGGACTCATCATCACCGAAGGCACTTCGACATCTCCGAATGGCCTGGGCTATCCGCGCATACCCGGGATATTTTCCGCGGCACAGGTCGCGGGATGGAAGCTCGTCACCGAAGGGGTGCATGCCAGGGGCGCGAAGATGTTCATCCAGTTCATGCACTGCGGGCGCATCGGACATCCGCTCAATCTGCCTGCTGGCGCGCGCGTGCTGGGACCTTCTGCAGTGGCCGCCGCCGGTGACATGTACACCGATGCCGAGGGCATGAAACCGAATGCCATGCCACAAGCAATGACCGAGGCGGACATCAGGACCGCGATAGAGGAATTCGCCCAGGGCGCGAAGAACGCGATTGCGGCGGGATTCGACGGTGTCGAGCTGCACGGTGCCAACGGTTACCTGCTCGAACAGTTCATCCGCCCGAACTCGAATCAGCGCGCAGACCGCTACGGCGGTGCTATCGAGAATCGCGCACGCTTCGTCCTCGAGGTCGCCGACGCTGTGATCAAGGCGATCGGCAAAGACAAGGTAGGCATACGCCTGTCGCCGTTTGGCGTGTTCAATGACATGCCTCTGTACGACGCGATGGAAGCGGATTACACCTGGCTGGCGCAACAGCTCGATGCACGCGGGCTGGTGTATATCCACCTGGTCGATCATTCGCCGATGGGTGCACCACCGGTACCAGACTCGATCAAGGGGATGTTCCGCAACACGTTCAAGGGCAAGCTGATCCTGTCCGGCGGCTATGATGCGGCTCGAGCCGAGAGCGATCTGGCGGAGGGAAAATGCGATCTGATCGCGGTGGGTCGGCCATTCCTCGCCAACCCGGATCTGGTTGCCCGCTGGAAAACCGGCGCGGTGCTGAATGCGCCCGACATGGGCACGTTCTATACGCCCGGAGCCAAGGGATATACCGATTATCCGGAGTTGGCCTGAAAATAGCGGGGGTGAAAGTTCTCGCCGGGACCTGCTATGCGTCGATGTGGTGCCGCTGCCGGGCAGGCGTGATGCAAATGTACTGAAGAGATGAAAGGCGGCATTTGAATCTGCCGCGAGGCTTATTCCTTGCGATGGGCAGTCGCTTGTGCCGGATAATCAATATTGCAATGCCCGGTCTGCATACCGGAGTGGATCAGGCGACCGCCTTGACCACGACATAAAATCCCTACTCGCGTAACTCCTGGGCCTTGCCCATATCAGCCACAAGCGTATAGCGCAGGACACCGTGATAATAGACGCATAGTTTGAACATAATCCCTCTGCCTGTTTGATTGCCTTCAACCCATGGCACAGCCTGGTGATGGCGTGCAACGTTGCCGCCACCAGATCAACGTTGGTAGGAGTACATCTTTCTCAGGAAGATATCCGAGATCACTGACGAAACATCAGCCGGTGTTTCCAGAGTGGTCAAATCCGTTGCCATCGCCAACTGTTCATTGGTCGGGACCAGCGATAGTTGCTCGCATACCAGGTCGACAGCAGGATTCCAACCGGCGCACATGATCTCCTCTCCGTATTCGACCTCCATCGCATCCGGTTCGATTTCGTAGCTGCTCATGTCCATAGTGGTTTTCATGACACACCTCCTTCGGTTTGCTCCGCATTACGGCCTGCTACTGCCGAACCTGAATTTGCGGCCTTGATTACCAACGAGCATATTGCATGCCAAAATATGTAATTATTGCTCTGGCCGTTGATGGTACTGGCTTGGAGGGCATTACAGAGAGACCACCAAAATGACTGAGCAATGTTGTAATTGGCAATGACTCACTCTTTTCGTCTCATTTGTGAGAAGTATGGTCCATAGCAACAGCCGACCGTTCCATTTCTCACTTTCCTCTTCACGAACTTGATTGCATCCGACTCGAGCTGCGGGCTAACATTCTGAAGTGCAACCACCATGCGAGATTGAAATGTCCAGATGCAAAATGCCCGGATACAAAACACTTGGCAAAGCCCGTCTGCTGTTCCTGTTGTGCCTGGCTGTTGCGCCAGCGCATGCCGGCGTGGCAGCGCTGGCCTATCAGGAGCAAACGCTGACGCTGGACGGCGAGCGCCGCACGGTGCGCGTGCCCAAGGGCTACCGGCTGGAACTGCTCAGCCTGCTGGATGCCCCGCGGTTACTCAGTTTCGCCGCCAATGGCGATCTGTTCGCCGGCTCAAGATCCGGCAAGGTGTACCGGCTCCCGCCTCCCTATACCAAACCCGAGGTGCTGGTGCAATTGGATGAATATCCGCACAGCGTGGCGTTCCGGGAAAATGAGATCCTGATCGCGCAGACCGATGGTTTGTACCGTGCACCGTACCGGCCCGGGCAGTCCAGGATTTCCCCTGCCTCGGTGGAGTTGCTTGCGGCCTTGCCCGGTGGCGGTGGGCATGTCAGCCGCACCGTCAGGGTAGGTCTGGATGGGCGGGTGTATGTGAGCCTGGGCATCCAGAGCAATTGCAGCGACCAATATCTGGGCGGGGACTATCCGTTCGCAGACCGGCGCGGCGGGGTGCTGGTGTTGCGCGAGAACGGCGGCAAGCCCAGTTGGGAGGTTTTTGCCTCCGGCCTGCGTAACCCGGTAGGCTTCGACTGGCAGCCGCACACCGGCGTGCTTTATGCCAGCAACAACGGTCCCGACCATCATGGCTACGATCAGCCGCCGGAATATTTCAGCCGGCTCACGGCCGACTCGTTCCACGGCATGCCATGGTTCCAGTTCGACGGCAAACAACTGCGGCGTGACGATTGTATTGCGCGCGCGCCTCCCCGCACTATCGATGAAGTGGCGGTGCCGGCCGCTACTTTTCCGGCGCGCAACGCGCCGATGGGCGTGGCTTTTGTGCAGGACGGCGCAATGGACGCCCAATTGGCGCGGGATGCCATCGTTGCGCTGCACGGCTCATGGGGTACAAAGCCCAGTGGCGGCTTCATCGGCAGCGCTGCCAGCCGCCGCCCCCCGAAGATCGTGGCGGTGCGCTTTCGGGATGGGCAGGCGCAGCGTGTGGATGACCTGATCACCGGCTTTCAACTGCCGGATGGTAAACGCTGGGCGCGGCCTGTGGGTGTGGCGATCGGGCCGGACGGCGCGCTGTACTTCACCAGCGATAGCGACACCAGCGGGCTGTTCCGGCTGAAACGGACAGGCAATTAAGGACGCCAAAAAAATTCAAATTCCGACATTCCGGCGAGAAGAATTTTCGTTACAAGCTACATTAATTCTGTAGGGTGGGCGCAGCCCACCAAAGCATCCGCGTGGGCTATGCCCACCCTACAAAAATGCACGTTTGATCTGGAATTGGAATTAGGTGCAAACGTCAAACTGCAAGCGCGCCAGCCGCGCATACAACCCGCCCTGTTTGCGCAGATCCTCGGGTGTGCCGGTTTCGACGATGCGCCCGTGTTCCATCACCACGATGCGGTCGGCCTTCTGCACGGTGGCCAGACGGTGCGCGATGATCAGCGTGGTACGTCCCTGCATCGCGGCGTTCAAACCTTTTTGCACCATGATCTCGGATTCCGCATCCAGCGCGCTGGTGGCTTCGTCCAGCAACAACAGCGGTGCATTCTTCAATATCGCCCGTGCGATGGCGATGCGCTGGCGCTGGCCGCCGGACAGGCGCGTGCCGCGTTCCCCGAGAAATGTCTGGTAACCGTCCGGCAGCCGGGCGATGAATTCGTCCACCAGCGCCGCTCGGGCGGCGGCCATCACCTCCTCGTCGCCGGCGGCGGGACGGCCGTAGCGGATGTTGTCCAGCGCATTGGCCGAGAAGATCACCGGGTCTTGCGGCACGATGGCGATCCCTCCGCGCAAATCGTGCAAGCTGAGCTGACGGATATCCTGCCCGTTGAGACGGATGCAGCCAGCGCTCACATCGTAATAACGCAGCAACAATTGAAACAGGGTGGTTTTGCCGGCACCGGAAGGTCCGACCAGCGCGACACTTTCGCCGGGTGCGATATCCAGCATGATGCCGTCCAGCGCAGCGGTTTCCGGGCGCGCCGGGTAGCGGAAGGTGACCTGTTCGAAACGCAGCGCCGCCTGCCCGGGCTGCGGCAACGGTTGCGGAGCGGTGACTTCGAGGATCGCGGATTCCGCATGCAGCAGTTCCAGCAGGCGCTCGGCCGCGCCCGCCGCGCGCATCACATCGCCCCACACTTCCGCCATCGTGCCCACACCCCCGGCAACCAGCGCCGCGTAGAGGATGAACGAAGCCAGTTGCCCGCCGGTCATGCTGCCGTCATGCACCTGATTCGCGCCTACCCACAGCACGAAGATGATGGTGCCCATCACCGCGGTGATGATCAGCGCGGTCATCGCCGCACGCACACGGGTGCGCCGGATCGCGGTGACGAAACTCGCTTCCGAGCGATCGGCGAAGCGCCGGTTCTCGCGCTGTTCCTGGGTGTAGGCTTGCACCGTCGGCACCGCGTTGAGGATCTCGCCGGCCAGCGCCGAAGCATCGGCGATCTTGTCCTGCGATTCACGCGACAGCTTTTTCACCTTGCGACCGATGGCAAAGATCGGCAGCATCAACAACGCCATCAGGCCGAGGTTCAGCGAGAACAGGTAAAGACTGGTCACCGCCAGCATGACCATCCCGCCGATGAACTGGAACACGCTGCGCAAGCCCATCGAGATCGAGCTGCCGACCACGGTCTGGATCAGCGTGGTATCACCGGTCAGCCTGGACAGCACCTCACCGGTCTGCAGGGTCTCGAAGAATTGCGGTGATTGCGCCAGCACCCGCGCATACACCGCGCTGCGCAGGTCCACCGTGACCCGCTCCCCCACCCATGAGATGGTGTAATAGCGCGCCGACACGGCCAGCGCCCACAGGCTGGCCAGCCCGAACAGCAACGCAAAGTGCCCGTTTAGACTCAGCGCGCCGGCCAGCCCGCCGGCAGCAACTTGCTTCTGCCCGAAACCGAAATCGATCAGGTCACGGAACGCCAGCGGCACCAGCATTATCGTGACGGAACCCAGGCACAGCAGCAGAAAAGCCAGCGCGATACGCCCGCGATAGGGACGCAGGAACGGCCACAGTTCATGCAATGAAGACAGGCGTTTGGTTGCGGCGACAGTTTGAGCGGGGTTGGGGGTAGTCATCTGGATGGCCGTTGCGGCGTATCATTTTTTCATTTGCGCCCGGTACAGTTGCCGCGCCTCTTCTTCCTTGAGCGTGTCGTTGATCTCGCGCATCACGCTGACCAGGTCGGCCGGTTTCTCGTTGCGCTCGAAACGCCCGGTCAGCGGGCTTTCCGGGTGCAGCTTGCCGCTCTGGTAGAGCGACCAGATCTCGATGCCATAGTCGGTGGCCAGCAGCTCGGGCGCAAATTGCCCGAAGTAGTTGGCCAGGTTGGTGACATCGCGTTCCAGCATTTTAAAGGCGTTGTTGTTGCTGGCCGCGTCGACGGCCTGGGGCAGGTCGATGATGACCGGCCCATCGCTGCCGACCAGCACGTTGAACTCGGACAGGTCGCCATGCACGATGCCGGCGCACAGCATGCGCACCACCTGGGTGATCAGGTAGCGGTGGTAGTCGCGGGCCAGCTCGGGCGTGAGCACCAGATCGTTCAGCCGTGGTGCGGCCGAACCATCGTCCCCGGTCACCAGCTCCATCAACAACACGCCCTCGAGGAAATTATACGGTGTGGGCACGCGCACGCCGGCGGCGGCGAGCCGGTACAGGGCATCCACCTCGGCACTCTGCCAGGCTTCCTCCTGGGCCTTGCGGCCGTATTTGGTGCCCTTCTCCATCGCGCGGGCGCGGCGGCTGTTCTTCACCTTGCGGCCCTCGGTGTAGTCCACGCTCTGGCGGAAGCTGCGCTGGTCCGCCTCCTTGTACACCTTCGCGCAGCGGATCTCGTCGCCGCAGCGCACCACGTAGACCTTGGCCTCCTTGCCGCTCATCAGCTGGCGCATGACCTCGTCGACCAGGCCGTCCTGGATCAGCGGTTCGATTCTTTTGGGTGTCTTCATGAATTATCCGCATGATACCTTGAGTTGGCGGATGGTCGAACCAGTATAAAAAAGTTTCACTTTTTCCTGCGGCGGATTATCATCTGCACGCGTTGCGCTTTACCGCAACCGGGATAGGCGCCGCGGCAGCAAATTTTTAACTGCACCACATTAGTTACCGCATATTTCACATGTCATCACTACAAGGAGAATGATCATGGCCAAAGGACAGCAGCGTAAAACCAAGGAAGCAAAGAAGCCCAAGAAGCAACCACCACCCGCCACGATAACTAGCGCAATCTAGACATTCGACGCAGGGACGCAATTTAACCGGCGACTTGCGGCTCGCTGCCAGTCGATTGGCTATGCAACGCCATTGCGCCCCTACATCATGCCCAAACACATCACCCCCGATCACGCCCGGCTCGACCGCGTCGTTGCGGAAGCGCGCCGGCACAGCACCGAGCGTGAAGCGACTTATCGCGAGCGGGCGCTCAAATTGTTTCCGTGGATCTGCGGGCGCTGCGGGCGCGAGTTTTCAGGCGCGCGCCTGCGCGAATTGACGGTGCACCATATACGAACAAGTTTACACCCTGCCTACCTTAATACTTAAGTTAAGAATAAATGGACACCAATCATGTCGAAAGGCTTGGTTGGTGATTTTTTTGGATCAGGTGGGGTTTCTACTATTGATGGCCTGCTTGTTGATTCATTTTGGTGAACGATGAATCGCACACGTTCATAAAGATCGTCGAACGTGACTATTTTCAGTTTTTCCTATCAATCCAAGTACGGTGAGCTACCACTGGATGAAACACTCGCAATGATTAATACGGACAAACCAAATCATGAACAGCTAAAGTTGCTGGCCGAAGGTATGGAGATTTTCGTGGGAGTGTTGGAGAATGTTGTTACAGGGATTGGGCTGGAAAAGCATTGAATGTCGGGTAGATGCGCGCCTATATATTTGCTTGGCTCCATGATCAATCCAAATCCACGCCAACTCAGTCAAGAGGTTGCTCAGCTCAGGAGAAATCGATTAGCCACCCAACTCCGTTCCATACCCGCTATGGGTAAGGGACATTTAAGATAACCTTCACAACTATTAGCGCGAGGGTTCTATAAAAGCAATTCGAAGCTCTGATTCCAGTACCATGGAAATTCTGTAGAGAATCTTCAACGATGGATTGGCTACACCACGTTCAAGTTGAGAAACGTATGTTCGGTCAACTCCAGCTGCAAGCGCAAGTGCTTCCTGAGATAGACCCGCGTTTAACCGCGACTCCTTAATCTCTTCTCCCAGTCGATATATCAGCCGTTCAAAGACTTTGTCTTTCATGCTTTAAGCATGAGGCTTGCGGTACTATGAATCCACGGAATATAATCTACATCACCAATAGATCCTAATGAGGTTGTTCATGTTCCACACACAGCCAGAAGCTGAGCATAAATTTCTTAGCGCCATTAATCCATACGGCAAAAAGAGTTGGCAGTGGATTGAGTTCGCAATCCATGCCCCATTTTATTTAGTGTCCGGAGATGCGGAAACTGAAGGTGGGACCTTCGGGCGTGATTGGCTTTTCGGTCAACTTAGGGATGTTTTGAAGCTAATGAGCACTTCAAAAGAAACGCTAACGAACATAGAAATTGGATTGCTTAGTCCTGGGTACATGAACGGCAGTAACTCCTATCAACTCGGAAAAATCAAAGAAATTTGGCAGCATCCAGATGGGACCTCGAAACTGTTTGTACTAGTCGATGGGACAAAGCTGCGATATTCAGCAAATGAGGAATCCACAAATGATCAGGACATGGAGTTGGTTCTAAGCTTGTAATTCAGAGCACATAGGTTGGTGCTAGAGGAGGATGTTCTTCAAAACTATTCCAAAGCTCCGTATTACCTACTTGCGTAATATTACGTATTTGAACAACACGGATGTAACTAATTGATAAAGCCAACATAATTAGCGTTAAAGCAAGCAAATTTTGCGTTTACATCGAAGTGATGTTGTTACATTCGACAATGTTGTCAATATATGCAATGTTGGTGTAATTAACAATATTGAATCACCTAGCAGGTTCGGAGTTTGCTCTGTCTGGCAGCAAGGCTCGCCGACACGCGCACTTAACGACGATGTAGAAAAAGTATCATCGGCGCATCCTGCAGTGAATCAAATGGAATATCAAATTGAAGTTCCGCACAAAGTGTCCTACTAGCAAAAGCACCACAAAGCAGGCATCCAGTGTTGGCGGAATTTGCCATGTAACTGTCCGATTGAGTTATAAACTGACCGCCCCTTTTCGGCCACACCCGACCTTCAAGCTGGAACATCTGAGCGGCTGCTTTACTGCTGACAGCAGTCCTTTAATCTGATGGGAAATTGTGAGTTTGCATGTCATTTTCCGACACGGAGGAGACGTTCAAATTTCCCAATTAAAACTTCAGATAGAAACTGCGCTTTAACTTGTATGGGTTTATAGCCTACCTAAAGTATGTCACTGTAACCAAACTGTTAGTAGTTGAAGTGAAAAACTGGGGCAGTTTCAGGGATAGTTTGCTGGTGATTCCAGCGATGCATCTCAACAAGACAAGGACCAATTAATCAGCAATCAGAATATAAGTGCTCAATTTTCAGATAGAGTACACCACATGAGGCATCATGATAAAGTTATCTGATATAAATTCAGAGTGTATGACTTCTACCTAAATGCCAAAATCAAAAGATCAGTTTTCAGTAGACTTTGCGCAGACTGTCAGTCAAAGAAATCGCAAGGTAAAAGAGACACGTATTCCACTGCCAAAGCTGCCAAAGGGAAAACTTTCAATTCAAGATCAATGGTCATCTTTGATTTGGAACATCGATACTGCGGAAGCTCATGGTAAACGAGCATTGAACGGGCTAACTTTGGCTCTTGCTCGAATTATCCAGGCTGCTATTCTTGAAAGTCTCATACAGGACGTACGAGTACCAAATCAAGCTCTAGACTCACCTGATCTTCTACTTTGGGATGACAGACTTCCTATCATGGAGGACGGGTCTACAATGCGTCAATTACTCCGAGCGCGACGAAGAACTTCATCCCAAGAACTGATGTGCACAGCGGTAATCCCAAAACCATGGGAACCTTGGCGCTTAGCACGCTCATTAGAGAACCTGGGGCCAGGTGGAAAGTGGAAGGAATGGTGCCAGACAGAAAACTTCCATGCCATTGGTTGGACACCTTGGCCAATCGTTTGGGTTGACAATGGAAATCATTCAACTATGGCAGCCATGCTGACTCATGGAGGCAGATTTAAAGTTTCAGAATGTTACGATGCAAAAGAGTTGCTATTCAAGGTGTATAGCGAGGGCACGAACTGGCTAAGAGTTGACGACGATAAAGTCATAGCCCCCGTTAACTCATTACCAATGGCAGGAATTTTCGAGATCGGGCGACGACTTGTTAAAGCTCCAAAGAAGACAATCTGATGTTTGGGATTATCAGGCAGTGACAAAATTGGGACAGTATCAGGGTCAGTTCGTTGGTGATTCCAGCGATGGGAATTGAAAACTGAATAAGCAATCAATGTAGTTGCCCTTTGCATAGTAATTCAACTACTTTAATTTTGATTTCATTTCCTCCCAGTGTTTAGCTGATTCTGGATTTTCTCTCTTCCAAGCCTCAAGCGCACTACCTCTTAACCAGGGATCAGGCAGAAAGCCATGTGTATTTGAAGTCACGACATCTTGAAGCGAGTTTGCTAATTGTGGTGAAAATTTAATACTACTATTTACAAGCGATTTCGAAAGCGCAGTTGCAAGTTCAGGGAACAGTAGCTTCAAAAGCCTATCGTATTTCCTATCGCGTTGATATGTACGCTCCCCGGCATTGAGGCTTTGTAACACCTCAGAGCGCCATTTCGCCACTCTCTCAGTCTGTTCCTTATTGAGTGTTGGTACCATCAACTGCAATTAGTTGAAGTCGCTTTCTCAAATCCTCTGGTGACATGGCAGCAATACACGGGTCATCCACTATCAGAAGTATTGTGGGGGTTAGCGAAACCGTTAAATCAGACTCGCTTTCGTTAGCTTCAATTCGACCAACCAAGCGTATCGTCAGTTGCCTACCATCATCCAGCGTAAGGATTGCACTTGCCTTGTCATTAAAACCAAAGTTTGAAATGCGAACACGCTCAGGAGGTGACTCGACCCATGCCTCGTAATATTTCCCGCTTAATCCTGCGACACGCCCTGATTGGCGGTGACGAGGCAATTCAAGCACCCCATCTCTTTTCAACATTTGCAAGGCGGCAAATCTTGCAGCTAAGACAAGGCAGGCATTCTTTTCGGCACCAGCGGGATGACGAAAATGGGGGCGTATTTGAAATTTTGGCTTAGCTGCGTTTACGGCGGTAAGTGGGAGCTTGCAACTTATGCACCTGCAATTACACTTCGAGCCGCGTTGATCAACGCTCAACTCACCAATATAGCGTGGCTCACCAGAAATCTGATCTTCCGCCCAAGCCATAACAAGATCATCAGCCAGCAAGTTCACCGATGACTCATCTGACTTGGTAATAGCCCAGCGCGATTGAGCAGGCGAATTTGAGAAGTGATCTGGATCAGTCATTCAACACCACATGTTTATACAGCGCGTAATGTGCACGCGTAGATTCTACGCCACTATTAAGTGTGTAACAGTGCCGTATATATACCCCTTGTGACGACCTACACCAAGGCTGGCAAGGCATACAGATTTCCAGTATGGCCACAGCCTATCCTGTAAGTCGCAAGGTCAACAGTCCAAGGAATTACTCACCGGACTTGACTGAAGAAATGCAGGTATATGGTCGCTATTCGGAATTTTTTGGCGATCTTGATTGCAAGGCACCGAGGCCGTTTTCAGGTAGGCTATTTCATAGTTTAAATTTGCTACGAGATATGAGCAGACCTAAAAGAGAACACTGTGTCCGATTGTCGGCGATTCTGTTGAAAAACTCCTTCATATTTTGATGATGGTTATGATAAAATAATGCCCATCAAAACAAGCTGGGAGCCTTGATATGATTGGGTTTCAGACGGATCACCAAAAGCGACTTTTCTACTCCTTCGACCTTGAAGACCACGTTCCACAGAACCACCTCCTTCGCGGCATCAACCAGCATCTCGATCTAAGCAATCTTCGACAGCATCTCGCTGAATACTACAGCCACATTGGCAGACCATCCATTGATCCGGAGTTGATGATCCGCATGCTGATCATTGGCTACAGCTTCGGCATTCGTTCTGAGCGCAGGTTATGCGAAGAGGTTCATCTCAATCTGGCCTATCGCTGGTTCTGCCGCCTCGGATTGGAAGATGCCGTGCCAGATCATTCCACCTTCTCCAAGAATCGGCATGGAAGGTTCCGCGAGAGTGGCGTTTTTCGCTGGGTGTTCGATGAAGTTGTTCGCCGCTGTATGGTCGCCGGTCTGGTCAAGGGCGAAGGATTCGCGGTGGATGCCAGCCTGATTGAGGCCAACGCAAGCCACCAGCACAGTGTCCAGCCAGGCGAACATTGTGATTGGGCTAATCCCGAGATCGATACACGTCCTGTGCGTGAGTATCTTGCCGCCCTCGATCAAGAGTCAATTACTGCAGCTGCGCCTCGCAAGATATCGTTAAGCGATCCGCATTCGCGCTGGACTGCCGCGACCGGGGGAGTCGCCTTCTTCGCCTACTCGACCAACTATTTGATCGATACTGCCCATGGGGTCATCCTTGATGTAGAGGCAACGCCAGCACGTCGCACCGAAGAAGTCGAGTCGACCAAGGTGATGGTCGATCGTGTCGAGGAGCGTTTCGACATCAAACCCGAACGCCTCATTGCGGATACTGCATATGGCTCAGCACCTATGTTGAATTGGATGGTCGAGGAGAAAGCCATTGAGCCGCATATTCCGGTATGGGACAAGACAGAACGCAAGGACGGCACTTTTGAGCGAGACGATTTCAAATGGAATGAAGCGGCTGACGAATATCGCTGTCCTGCCGGCAACGCCCTGCGTAGTGAATGGCGCCCGTTCAAGATCCCGCGTAAGCGCGTCACCAAAGAGAACACCATCATCTATCGTTCAAGTCAGCGTGATTGTGCCACCTGCCCGATGAAAGCTCGGTGCTGCCCGAATACACCGGTTCGCAAAATAAAGCGCAGCATCTATGAGAACGCTCGCGATGTTGCCCGGAAAATTGCGACAACACCTGAATATCAAAGATCATGCTGTGAACGAAAGAAGGTCGAGATGCTCTTTGCGCATCTCAAGTCCATTCTTAAACTGAATCGCTTGCGACTACGTGGACTGAGTGGCGCAACTGATGAATTCACACTCGCTGCAACCGTTCAAAATTTACGACGCATGGTCAAATTGCTAGCGCAGGGTCCACCAATCGACAGGATAGGTGCGCCCGCTTGATGCAAAAACCAAACGATCAACCTACAAACTGGGTATCAGAACCCAGTTGAAGCACCCGAAAGGGTGATAACGCTCCCACCTCACGAAATTCCAGAACACCACGACGGTTTTAACATCGAGTTTTTCAACAGAATCGCCGAAGAGGCGACGGTCGGGGTGCCCAACCTGAGCTTCCGCATGGTGTCGGTGCAGCACTTTGTGAACGGCTGGTATGGGCAGGCTGAATAAATGGAAGTATTTAATTAAAACACCTGTGATTAGCCTTAAACAGTGTTAATGCCGCTCTTGCCCGATCCCTGAAACAACACTCCCCAACACTCCCACGAAAATCTCCATACCATCAGTTACAAGCTGGAGCTGTTCCTCATTGGGCTTGGTCATCCCGATCATGGCAAGGGTTTCATCTAGTGGTAGCTCACCGTATTTGGATTGATAGTGCGCCACGTTCATAGCCAGCAAGCTCGCACATTCAGCCAAGTCTTCCTTGCTTACTTTTTCAATAAGCTGGTCGGCGAGTTTGTAGTATTGTGCAAGCGTGGAAAATTCAGACATGGTGTTTCTCCGATGACGATGTCTTACTGTACCCGATTCCTGCTGCTTGTTGCCACACTGCTGGTTGCCAATCCATCTGTTGCCGACGTTATGCAAGGCAGAGTGGTGGGCATTGCCGACGGGGATACGGTAACGGTGCTGAATAGTTCGAACACTCAGTTCAAGATTCGGTTGATGGGCATCGATGCACCGGAAAAGAAACAGGGATTTGGCAATAAGTCCAAGGAGTTTTTGTCTGATTTGGTTTTTAACAAGCGGGTGACGGTCGAATACAGCAAGCAGGATAAGTACGGCCGCACGGTAGGCAAGATCTTCGTGAATGGTGTCGACGCCAACCTTGAGCAAGTCAAAGCCGGCATGGCATGGCACTACAAGAAATACCAGAATGAGCAATCTGTGGAAGATCGATTTTTCTATGCAAATGCTGAAATACTGGCAAGGTCGAAAAAGCATGGGTTATGGGTTGATCGCGAGCCAACCCCTCCTTGGGTATGGCGGAAGCAGCAGAAGGAAAAGAACTGACATGTGTGGCCGTTTCGCCCTGAATGAAAACCCCAGGAAGTTCGCCGAATACTTTCAACTGTCCGGCGAGGCTGAACTCTCGCCATCCTGGAACATTGCCCCTTCGTTACGCATCCATACCATCACCATTGACCAGGATGGCCATCGGCATCTCAATAAGATGAAATGGGGCTTGGTCCCGTCGTGGGCAAAGGATGCCGCGATCGGCAGCAAACTCGCCAATGCCCGTGGCGAAACCGTTGCCGAGAAACCATCGTTCCGGGCTGCCTTTAAATATCACCGCTGCCTGATACCCGCCTCTGGATTCTATGAATGGAAATCCGAGAAGGGCATCAAACACCCGTGGTATGTCAGCCTGAAGTCAGGTGAGCCGATCGCATTCGCAGGGCTGTGGGAGACATGGCAACCCAATGAAGGGGAGTTCATCGAGAGCTGCTGCATCATCACGACCGATGCCAACGCCCTCATGCAGCCCATCCACGACCGGATGCCCGTGATCCTCGATCAGGATCAGTGGGAGACCTGGCTATCCCCACAAATCAAGCAGCCCGGCAAGCTGATTCCCTTGATTCGACCGCATGACTCAAATTCCATGCAGGCATGGCCGGTCAGCCGTGAACTGAACCGGGTCGGATTGAGAAACGATGCCGGGCTGATCGAGCCAATTGCCGATCGTCCCTGATTCATCCCTGATTCGGTTGACAACAGAACGAACGTTCTCTAATATGCTTCAAACGTTCATCCTGTTCGTTTGACTCTCATGATCAGCACTTCGCAGCACATTCCTATCCAACTCCCGGTGTTGGGCAATCCGCCTGTCCTCGTTCCACTTTATAGTCACAAGGTTGCAGCAGGCTTCCCATCTCCCGCCGATGATTACATCGAAGACAGGCTGAGCCTCGACGAGCACCTGATCCAGCACCGGGAAGCCACCTTCTTTGTGCGTGCCAAGGGCAACAGCATGACGGGCGCAGGCATCTTCGATGGTGATCTGCTGGTCGTCGATAAATCCTTGAATCCGTCATCCGGCGACATCGTCATCGCCGTCGTGGATGGCGACCTGACAGTGAAGCGTTACATCAGGCGCGGTGAGAAGGTCATCCTCAAGCCAGAAAATCCGCGCTTCAAGGAAATCGAACTCTTGGATGGACAGGAACTACAAGTGTGGGGGGTGGTGACCTCAACGGTGAAGAAGTTCATCAAATGCTGATGCCATGCCAATTGCCCTCGTCGACTGCAACAATTTTTATGTCTCCTGCGAACGAATGTTCAATCCCAGGCTGGAGGGCAAGCCCGTTGTCGTGCTGTCCAACAACGACGGCTGTGCGGTTGCGCGTTCCAATGAAGTAAAGGCGCTCGGCATCAAGATGGGCGAACCCTGGTTCAAGATGGAGAAGATCGCCAAACAGCACGGCATCATCGCTTACTCCAGCAACTACACCCTGTATGGCGACCTGTCCGCACGGGTGATGTCGATTCTTTCCAACTTCTCGCCAAACCAGGAGATCTACTCCATCGACGAATGCTTCCTCGATCTGGATGGATTCGATCCGAAATCGCTGATGGCATATGGGCAGGCCATCAGGCAGGCGGTGAAGCGCAACGTCGGCATTCCTGTATGCGTGGGCATTGCGGATACCAAGACCCTCGCCAAGCTGGCTAACCACTGCGCCAAGAAGGGACTGGCAGGAAATGACGGGGTGTGCGACTTTGGAATACTGAACGAGGAACAGCGCAGGGCGCTCTTTGCAGATATTCCGGTGCATGAAGTGTGGGGAGTGGGATCTCGCATCACCTCAAGACTGTTCGACATGAGTATCATGACAGTCGAAGACCTACGGGAAACCAATCTTAAAATGATCCGCAGCCAGTTCTCGGTGGTGCTGGAGCGCACGGTCCGGGAGCTTAATGGCGTTCCATGCATCGAACTTGAGGAAGCGGGCACACCCCGGCAGCAGATCATGGTGTCCCGTTCGTTCGGTCAGACCGTCACCGCACTCGAAGATCTCGCTGAATCGGTTGCCTACTTCACCACCCGCGCCGCAGAAAAACTCCGGCGTGACGGCTCAGTTGCTGCCAGCTTGTGTGTGTACATCCGCACGAATCCCTTCAAGGAAGACGAACCACAATACCAGCGTTCCATTATCGTGCCATTCAACCAGCCAACTGATGACACGGCCCGGCTGGTCAAAGCCGCACGCATGGGATTGAAGGGAATTTACCGGAATGGCTTTCGATACAAGAAGAGTGGTGTTCTGCTGATGGGGCTGCAACCCACGGGGTCGGTGCAGGCAACCCTGTTCGACGAACCCGAAATGCAAATCAGGTCGGACAACAGGATGCGTGTCATGGACGCGATCAACCGAAAAATGGGTCCGGGTAGTCTGACTGTAGCAGCTTCTGGAATCAGGCAGCGATGGGCAATGCGGCGCGAAAGAAAATCCCCTAACTACACGACCGATTGGAATGAGATACCAAGTGCAGGATAGGAACCGAAGCGGGTGACACCTAATACTCAATGCATTCGGTCAAACTTGATTGATCGATCACAGCGGGGCGGAATTGATCATCAGGTCGCAGAATGATTGGCGCCGATTGAAAATTTACCAAGCGTTTCACGGCAAAACGTGCCACGGCATGAATTGAATTATGGTGAATTATGCCAGCCAGCATAATTATAATATTTGAAATAATTCCCCATAATTCAAGAACGAGTACGAGCCGGCCTTATTGCTATTCAAGCGGCTCTGTCGTTACTACTATGACATTGATCCAGCCGCTACCGTAAACTATATTCACCATTATCGTGACTACTGGGACGCCGAAACGAAGACACCGTCATCCTTTGAAGAGCGGCCATGACTATGAACGAATCTCAGCGCCTTGAGCGTTTAGCACTTATTGAGGATGCTGCAGAAAAAGTCTTTGGCAGTCTGGATATGGCCAAAACTTGGATGATGCAATATAACCCTGCGCTAGGAGGCACACCAATGTCCATGCTGAATACAGATGATGGCGCAGATGAAGTCATGAAAGTGCTGGCTTCAATCACCCATGGGGGCGTTGTCTAAGTCGAAATAATTCAGAAAGGAAAGCCATGCATAACGACATCGTCCGTATCACTCAGGCATTCGATTTCGCAGCGAGAAAGCATATCCATCAGCGCAGGAAGGGAGAGTTGCAGGAACCCTACGTCAATCACCTCAGTGAGGTTGCACTCTTGCTGGCCGAAGCTACGGCTGGGAAAGACGCCAACCTGATCATCGCCGGGTTGCTGCACGATACGATCGAAGATCAGGGAGTGACGCAGGATGAGATCGCTGCGATATTCGGAGAAGACGTTGCCAGCTTGGTCGTTGAAGTGACGGACGACAAGTTACTCGCCAAAGAAGAACGTAAGCGCCTGCAGGCGGAATTGGCCGCTACAAAATCAGTACGTTGCAAATTGCTGAAAATTGCGGACAAGACCGCTAATCTCCGCTCAATGCAAGACAGTCCCCCATCAGGTTGGAGCGAGGAAAGAAAACGGGAGTATTTCGTCTGGTCAAAATCCGTCGTGGACAATTGTCGCGGTGTCAATGCCTGGCTTGAACAGCAGTTTGATATTCAGTACAAATTCGGAGAGTTTGCCATGACGACGAACGTATCTCTGCCCACCGATGATACATCTGAGTACATTAAGCGCCTTGTCAGCCAAGTCGAGACGATGGTGAAGCAGTCTGGAACTTTGGAGGGATTTGACGCTGAACGATGGGTTATTGAATGGTTGCATCGTCCATTGCCAGCACTCGGAGATAAGAAACCAGCTGAGTTAATGGGTACAAAGGAAGGCCGGGAGATTGTTTCCGGCATCCTAGCCAGAATTCAGTCTGGAGCCTATGCCTGATAGGGTGCCGTTGTAAATATGTTCTAGGGGTATGGCAAGGGTTGCTATCTGGCGGTGTATCGCGAGGGGCTAATAACGGCGGAGTGCCATTTTTCAGACAGTCGATGATGCCATGGGGGAGTGACCGATGTTCGCCCTTATGGAAAGCTTTCCATAAGGCCGATTATGCAAAGTGGTTGATTATGTTAAGTAGATGATTGGAACGCGCGCCAGGGTCTGACTGGCAGTGTTAGCGCGCATTCCGCGCTTCACATAATCACAGGTTTCGCAGGAAGTTGAGCAGTGAGTCAGGTGCCTGATAGCGCTGAATCTTTGCACCTGGTTCGTGAAGTCTGGCCAGAGCACGCTCTTTCATCGCCAGATCGGCCTCGACGTAGTGATGCGTTGTTACCGGGCTCTCATGTCCTAGCCAGAGCGCAATGACGCTGATATCCACGCCTGCCTGCAACAGATGCATTGCCGTCGTATGACGGATGGTATGTGGCGAGACTTTCCGCTGTGCCAAGGCGGGCTGAGTTTCGGTCGCATGCTGGATTGCCAATGCCAGTCTGAGCGTGACATTGACCCTGGTCATTGCGTGTCCATTGCGACTCGGCAGCAATGGTGCCTCTGCCGCAAGTTCAGGATTTACCCGCAGCCATGCACGCAGTGCTTTAACTGTCGAATGCCACAGTGGGACGCTGCGTTGCTTACGGCCCTTGCCATGAAGATGAACGCAGGCGGCATTGGCGTCGAGCACGACATCGCTCACCTTGATCCCAATGACCTCTGATACGCGCGCACCGGTGTTGTACATCAACAGAAACAAGGCATGATCACGCTGGCTCAGCCATGACTCACCCGGCTCCCCGATCACCGCCAGCATCTCCTCTCGTGTCAGATAGCCGAACATCGGACGCTCGAATCGCTTTACCGGAACACCCAGGGCGCGCTCAATGACTTGGAGAGATGCCACATCCCGGTGACCGGCGAACTTAAGAAACGAGCGGAGCGCTGCTAAGCGTGCATTGCGACTGCGCACGGAATTGTGCCGCTGGCGTTCGATATGATCGAGGAAGGCCATGATCAATTCCGGTGTGACATCAGCCAATACCATTGCGGCTGGCGATTTGCCCAATCGTTCCTCAGCAAACTTGAGGAACAGGACGAATCCATCGCGATAGGCAGCAATGGTCTGTGGACTGAGTGCACGCTGCTGGGTCAGATACTCGCCGAAGTAGGCTTGCACGAGTGCAGGAAACGAAGGGGGCGACTTCACATGTTTACTCATCGCAGCCTCCCACCATGTCAGCGAAACACTCAAACTTGCCGCCAGCCAATGCCATCAACTCAGGGACGGCCGTGAGATACCAATAGGTGTAGAAGATCTCGGCATGGCCCATGTAAGTCGATAGCGCCAGCATCATCTGATCAATATCGGTGCCCTCGGCATGCCAGAGCATCATGCGGCGGACCGCGAAGGTGTGACGCAGATCATGGAGACGCGGCGCCGCATGGCCGCCACGATTTACCCAGCTCAAACTGTCGCGCAGCATGTTGAAGACGCGATGGGTCTGACGACCGCCAAGAGGCTCCCCAAGTCGCACGCCACGACTGCTGATCAGAAATGGCATATCAGCGATGGTGGCAACATGCCGCGCACGTTGGCGGCGGTATTTCGTCAACGCAGCGACCGCCGTTGGGTGTATCGGCAACAATCGTGACTTGGCGAACTTGGTCTGCCGAATCGTCAGCATCCCACGCTTGAGATCAACATCGGCATCACGCAGATGAAGTGCTTCCGACACTCGCAGGCCAGTGGAGGCCATCAAGCCGAACAGAGTTTCATAGGTGGCAGGTCGAATGCTGCCCGGCGGTCCAAGCTTCCGAGCTGCCGCCAGCAAGTCGATGACTTCCTGCTCATGGAAGATATGCGGAGCGAGTCGGCAGCCCTCGGGACCGAAGACAGGTTCCTCTGGCACTTCAGTGCCAGGTTCAAACTGCTTCAGGTAGCGTGCGAAATGACGAACAATAGCAAGCCGGACGGCCCAGGTTGCTGGCGTTTCATGGTGCCATTTATCGTGGCGCGCCCACTCGATCATGAGATCTGCATTCAGTGGCCCACGGTGCTTCTGATCAGCAACGTAGCGGGCAAACCCCGCCAATAATGTGTCTCGTGATCGCAGTTCGAAACCAAGACGGCGCCGTTCGGCCAAGTAGTCAATGACCCGCTGCTGTAAGCTGATGTGTGGGCTCATGATGCACTCCCCGGCCAGGGCAATGCCACCATCGCAAGTTTCGGCGTATCAAGCTTGGCGTAAATCAAGGTAGTGCTGAGCGAGCGGTGGCGCAGCAGATCGGCAACTTCCTTGAGCGAACTGCCACGTTCGACGAGGCGGCAAGCCAGAGTATGTCGCAGTGCATGAGCGCTGACATTCGGCAGACCAATACGATGGCACGCACGCTTGATCACTTTCTGTACCGCACAAGATGTAATTAACAGATCCTTGCCTGCAACCTGCCGAATGAATACGGCTGGGTGGTGGGTTGCTGGTCGCTCATGCTGGAGATAGTCAGCAATGGCCTGGCCAGTTTCTACTGGTAGTGGAATTACATCCTGCCGAAGTGATTTTGTCCCTCGCAGTATTACCGTACCGGCATGCCAGTCGATGTCAGCGAGCCTGAGGTGGGCGATTTCACCGGCGCGCAGTCCCAGGTCCAGCGCGAAGCGCACAATCGCATAGGCTCGCTTGGGCATCGTGCGTGCCGAACCAGCGATGCTCAGTAACCGATCTGCTTCCTCAGGTTTCAGTGCCTTTGGCAGCGTTGCGAGCTTCCAATGAACCGGGTTCAAAATGACTGCAGCGAGCTTGCCGACCCGATCACCACAAGTGGTCCGATAACGCAGGTAACTCCGTAGTGCTGCCGCATGGTGTGCCGCATTTGAGGCCGTCTGATGCTCTGCCAGTTGTTTGGCAAGAAATTGCCGAACATCATTGGGACGCAACTGAGCGAATATGATCTCTCGATGCTTGAACTTGTCTCGGAGCAGCAATCCAATGACGCGCAGTCGCCCTTTGCGCGTATTTGCAGCCAACCCACGAACATCCCGTAGATGTTCATCGTAGCGACGCAGTTCTTCAGTGATAGGTGCCGAGATTGTCGAGGCCATCGGGAAGTTCGGCGTATCCCGGCTCGTCGTTGTGTAGTTCATAACGGTCTCCTTAAGTGGAGCCGCTACTTAAAATCACCATCGATATTATGTCTAGCTTGCGCCCGGGACAGCGGCTGCAATACCTTGCGTTACCTGATTTGCATCGCCGGATTCCTCAACTACTTTCCATAATCAACCACTTTGCATAATCGCCCTAAGCGGACGGTGGCGATTTCCTGAAAAGGCTGTCGGTGCAGCCTACTGGGTTGTCCGCTTACAATTTTCTCGAATCGAAACTTTCGACCAAAGCAGACTTCAGTGAAAATTGCCTTGGGGAAATCCCATAGGGTACTTAAAGAATCTCTCAAGCATTGCGTCGTTATACACTTATACGTTGAGATCACCGTGATGCGTAGGCAACAGGCGAAGACATTATTTAGCTGCCTTAATTTTCTCTTGAAGAAATACTCGCAAGGTTGCAGTTGCTCTCTCGAAATTCTCAAGGCTCTCCAACATATCTTCCAGATTTTCGCGCTGTTGCTTCTTCAATTTCTCCTGCTTGTCGGACATTGACTCGGCGTCATCAATTAAGATGCGAACGATGTTGATGTCCCAAGAGGACGGTTTGATTGCCGCCC
>JBGSKJ010000002.1:0-55228 GCA_041741275.1 Gallionella sp. | reverse complement strand
TGCTGACCAGTTTGTCTGACGACCATAGCGAGTTGGTCCCACTCCTTCCCATCCCGAACAGGACAGTGAAACGACTCCGCGCCGATGATAGTGTGGATTACCCATGTGAAAGTAGGTCATCGTCAGACTCCTTACCAATAACAAAGCCCTCCTCGCGAGGGCTTTGTTATTTCGAACGTGCAATTTCAACTGAATTACTTTGACAAAGTAATGAGCATTTCCGATAATGCGCGCCGCTTTTGATGTTTGCATCAGTATGGGTCGTTAGCTCAGTTGGTAGAGCAGTGGACTCTTAATCCATTGGTCGAAAGTTCAAGTCTTTCACGGCCCACCAAATAACAAGGACTTGGATAACTTCTAAGTCCTTTCTTGTTCAGGGTACGCGGGAATCCTGCGATGGCAGCCCGCTACCGACGCGCGCTTGGCGTGCAATGAAAAATTGACAACCCTCGTGGATTTTAACAGCCGCTTCATTTATCATGACGGAGTAGTTGGCCAGTCCCGTGTTATGTAGTAAATATTTTTCAGACGCTTTGCAAAAACATGGCGAACAGTTTGAAGTCGATAAAACAGCGCAGTTCAGGATAAGTCATGGCCGATTTGGAAGGCGAGGACTGAGCGACAACGCAGTTGCGGTGGAGTCCAACCTTTGGGTTCAGCCAAAACTGTTCTGCGGTGCAGCAATACGAACGCACGCTAGCGTATGCAGAGCTTATAACAAATTGGCGGGCCTCCCCGCATTGCAGGGTAGTGAATCTGGTCAGGTCCGGAAGGAAGCAGCCACAGCTACCAACTGCAAGTGCCGGGGGTAAGGCTCGCCTCCAATTTGGAGTGTGGAGTGCCATGAAAATGAATTCAATCAGCATTTATCCAATGGTGTCATCAACAAACCGAATCAGGCCACCATGTTCCATCAAACTCGTTCCATGTATCTTTCCAAGTGCGGTGTGAATTGTCAGCCGAAACCGTTCTTGCGCGCAAATGGCGTCCCAAGACTTTCGCGCAACTGGCGGGGCAGGAACATGTGGTTCAGGCATTAAGCAATGCACTCACGCAGAACCGTTTGCATCATGCTTATCTGTTCACCGGTACCCGCGGGGTCGGGAAGACCACCATCGCGCGAATATTCGCCAAGTCGCTGAATTGTGCGACGGGTATCACCGCCACGCCGTGTGGCGAATGCAGCGCATGCAGGGAAATCGATAGCGGACGCTTCGTCGACCTGATCGAACTGGATGCGGCATCAAACACTCAAGTCGACAACATGCGGGAGCTGCTGGAAAGCGCTCTATATGCGCCGAGCAGCGGACGTTTCAAGGTTTACATCATCGACGAAGTGCATATGCTATCCAAGTCAGCTTTCAATGCTATGTTGAAGACCTTGGAAGAGCCTCCCGCGCATGTGAAATTCATTCTTGCCACAACTGATCCGCAGAAAATCCCCGTTACGGTGTTATCGCGTTGTCTGCAGTTTAATCTGAAACAGCTGACGCCAGCCTTGATTGCCGCACATCTGCAGCATGTGCTGGAGCAAGAGCAGATCACTTTTGGGTTGGGAGCGATTGCGCTAATCTCGCGGGCTGCGCAAGGCAGTATGCGCGACGCGTTGAGCTTGCTGGATCAGGCGATAGCGTTTTCTGCGGGAAAAGTAGAAGAGGCTGTGGTTCGCATCATGCTTGGTGCGGTAGACAGGGGCTACCTGTTCGATTTGCTGGTGGCGTTGCGCGAACGGAGCGGCGTCGCTCTGCTGGAGATTTCCGACAACATGGCCTTACGCAGCATAGCATTCGATGCAGCCTTGCAGGAGTTGGCCACTCTGTTGCATCGCATCGCGCTGGCGCAGACTGTGCCACAAGCGATTGCTGACGATGAACCGGAGCGAGAGAGGTTGCTGGAATTGGCGCAGGGGTTCACCGCGGAAGATGTACAGTTGTTTTATCAGATCGCTATCCACGGGCGTGACGAAATTAATCTGGCACCCGACGAATATGCCGGCTTTACGATGACGATGTTGCGCATGCTGGCTTTTGGTCCAGCCAGGGGCACAGCACAGCAGACATTGGTCGCGCCTGTTGTCGCGACAAAACCAGGCGCGAGGGCTGAGGCTGCCAGTAGGGTCGCGCCAGCCAGTGAAGGTTCGTCAGTCAGGGAACCTGCACCTGTAACTGCTCCGGCAAAGGCGGTATCGAATTGCCTTGCTCCAAGTGATGGGGCTGCAAGCGTTATTGAGAACATACCAGCCAGCCAGCCCGACTGGGGGGTGTTACTCGAACAGTTGAATGCTCAGGGAATGGCTCAGCAATTGGCAAAGCACTGCACGTTGCAAAGTTTATCGGATCGACAGATCACCCTGTGTTTGTCCCAAGAGCAAAGGCATTTTCAAGCCAACAAGATGGCAACCGAGAAATTGCAGGCTTGCTTGAGTGAATACTTTGCCAAGCCCATGAAGTTGAACATAGTGTTGGGAGGAATCGAAGCGGCCACTCCCGCGGTGATGGAGCAGAAAGCACAGCAATACAAGCAGCAGCAGGCGAGCGATGCGATAACACAGGATGGTTTTGTACGCGAAGCCCAAGCCGAGTTGGATGCCATTCTGATATCAGAATCGATCAAAGGCGCCATCTAAACAGATACAACAAGGTCAGGAGAGTAAAAATGATGAAAGGTGGACTGGGCAGCATGATGAAGCAGGCGCAGCAAATGCAGCAGAACATGCAGAAGGTGCAGGCAGAATTGGCTGGTGTGGAGGTGGAAGGCCAAGCTGGTTCCGGCATGGTAAAAGTGGTCATGACCTGCGGGCATGAAGTGCGCCGCGTGTCGCTGAATGATAGCGTGTTATCGGATGACAAGGAGATGTTGGAAGATTTGATCGTATTGGCCATCAACGATGCGATGAAAAAGGCGGAGGCCACCTCGCAACAGCGCATGAGCGGATTTACCGCCGGCATGGGCTTGCCGCCCGGGATGAAGTTGCCATTCTGATGATGCCGTCTCATCTGGAGGAGTTGATTGGCGCGCTGCGTTGTTTGCCTGGCGTGGGTCCAAAATCGGCGCAGCGAATGGCATATCATTTGCTGCAGCGAGATCGCGCCGGGGCGTTAACCTTGGCGCAGGCACTGGAAAAAGCCACGGCGAACATCAGGCACTGTAGCAAATGCAATAATTTTTCCGAAGAGGAAGTCTGTGCTTTGTGTTCATCACCCAGGCGCGATAGCAGCTTGCTTTGCGTGGTAGAAATGCCCGCCGACTTGCTGATGATGGAGCAAGCGCAGTGCTATCGGGGCTTGTACTTCGTGCTAATGGGCCGGCTGTCGCCGCTGGACGGCATAGGCGCGAAAGAATTGCATTTTGATCGCCTGGTCAAACGGGTAAGGGAAAACCCTTGTGAAGTGATCCTGGCGACCAACTTCACCGCGGAAGGCGATGCCACGGCACACTATCTGGCTAACCTGATACATGCTCAGGGAGTCAAGGTGTCGCGTATAGCGCGCGGCTTGCCGGTAGGCGGGGAATTGGAGCAGGTGGATAGTGGTACGCTGGCGCAAGCAGTGCTGGAACGGCGCGAGGTATCGGCATGAACAAGAATATCAAAACAAATTCACATGTGAACTCCGCCGGCGCAAACCTGGATGGCGATGAATTGCCTGATGAAAAATTGCTTGGCGAAAAATTACAGAAGGTGTTAGCCCGGGCCGGATTGGGTTCGCGGCGCATGATGGAAGAATGGATCGCTACCGGGCGCGTGAGTGTGAACGGCGAACCGGCCACACTTGGGATGCGCGTGGTGGAAGGCGATCTGGTGAAAGCGGAGCGGCGCACCATACGTGTAGGCGAAAGGGATCAGGCCGCGCGAGTGTTGCTGTACCACAAGCCCGAAGGTGAGATCGTCAGCCGCGATGACCCGGAGAATCGCTCCAGCGTGTTTGACAAGTTACCCAAATTGCGCGGTCAGAAATGGATCGCGATCGGGCGGCTTGATTTCAATACCAGTGGTTTGTTGATTTTTACCACCTCTGGTGAACTGGCTAATCGCTTGATGCACCCGCGCTTTGAAGTCGAACGCGAATATGCGGTGCGCGTGCAGGGCACGATGACTGAAGTGCAGATGGATAAGGCGCTCAAACAGGGTGTTGAACTGGAGGACGGCCTGGTGAAGTTTGAAAAATTACATGATGAAGGCGGCGAAGGTTTTAACCATTGGTATCGTGTGATGCTCAAGGAAGGCCGTAATCGCGTGGTGCGCCGTACCTTTGACGCGCTGGGGTTGCCGGTCAGCCGTTTGATGCGGGTACGCTTTGGTATGATCAGCTTGCCGCCGCGCCTGAAGCGGGGCATGACCGCCGAATTGGGCGAGGGTGAAGTGATGCAACTGCTGGATTGGGTAGGGTTAACCAGTGGCACTGACGAATCGCGGCAGGTTTTACCAACGCCCCGGCCAGTTGGCCGGGCGCAATCCGAAAAAATCGGGCATCGTCCGGCGACTGGTGTAAAAGCCGCCGGTATAAAAGGCGAAAGACAAGCCGATCCTGCCGGCCTGAGAAAAAGTAAAACTGGTGTAAAACGCTGACTACCACTAGAATCTGCGCGGTTACTTTCGGCTGTCTGCCAAGCCGAAATATTGAGATAACTGCTGAAGATCGAATACTGGAAATTTGAATGGAAGAACGCGGCAATAAGACCATTATGTGCAGTGTGTTCTTCTTGGATATTGTGGAATATTCCAAGAAGTCCGTGACTGGACAAATTTCACTGAAGGAAAGGTTTAATAGTTACCTTTCCGCCGCTATCAGCGATGTGCCGATAACTGACCGTATCATTCTGGATACCGGTGATGGTGCTGCCATCAATTTTCTCGGCGATATCGAAGACGCTTTAAAAGCAGCACTCAGCCTGCGCGAAAGTTTGCTCAATGAAGATCCCAATATTGAGCACCCTTTGCTGGTGCGCATGGGGATAAATCTCGGCCCGGTGCGCCTGATCAGGGACATCAATGGGCAGCCCAACATCGTGGGCGACGGTATCAACGTCGCCCAACGCGTGATGGGTTTTGCAGATGCCAGCCAGATACTGGTGTCGCGTTCGTATTACGATGCAGTCTCACGCGTTTCTCCGCAGTATGCCGGCATGTTCCATTATCAGGGCTCGCGCACCGACAAGCACGTGCGCGAACATGAGGTCTATGCAATCGGCTATCCCGGCGATAAAACGACGCTGGGGAGGATAGCCAGGCTGTTTTCGGAGCGATCTGAAAGTCAATTAGGCAAAGCACTGGCTCACGTCATCGAGATTTGGCGTTCGGTCGTTATACGGCTGGACGACTTGATGCGACAACTGATTATCCGTTTTCAACAGGCTGAACCCATGCAGCGCGTGCTGTATGTCGGGGTCGGCGCCGTTCCTTTGCTGTTGATCATCGTTTTGCTGGTAAACTTGGCGGGCCGTGTTGAACCTTCCGCCAGCCCATCCGGCATGGACGGGCTGGAGGCAACCACGATTAAACCAGGTTCCACCGTAGCGGAGGTATCAGCGTTTCCGGCAGCTACCGATGTGAAGATGGAGGGCGTAGCCCAACCCCAATCCGCATCGAGGGCGGAATTACAGCAGACCTCCGGGGAAAAAGTCAAAACCAAACCTAAAACCAAAACCAAGACCAAAACCGAACACAGGGCAAAACCCAAAACAACACTCCAGGACAGTCAACACACGAAACAATCCAATGATGCCGTTGCGAACCAACCCGGCGATTCAGTTCCAACAGGCGGTTCGGGTGCCTATCTCTCGGTTCGCTGCATCGAAGGCACAGAGGTGTTCCTGGATGGTACACGCAAGGGCAGGATCAGCGGCACGTCAATAACCATAAAGGCACTGCCGGGTGAGCACACGGTGATCGTGAGTCATCCGCGCGGGGTCGATTCACGCAATGTGGTACTTGAAGCGGGCAAGACCCTGCGCATTAACCCCGACTTCTGCAATTAGAAAAAACTATTCTTCATGGCCAAGTTCATACAGATGACGCGAACAATAGAAACCTTTTCGGGTGGGCGCGATGATTAGTCGATTGGGGCGCTATGAAGTGCTCGGCGAACTAGGCCAGGGTGCGATGGGCATAGTTTACAAGGCCAGGGATCCATTGATAGACCGTATCGTTGCGATCAAGACCATCAACCTCGGCCTTGCACTGGACGAAAAGGAGGAATATGAGGGCCGTTTCTATCAGGAGGCCAAGGCGGCAGGGCGGCTCAGCCATCCCAACATTGTGACCATTTATGATGTGGGCAAGAATGGCGATGTTGCTTACATTGCCATGGAGTTCCTGGAGGGGCGAGAGTTACGCGACATCATGAACGATGACAGATTGTTGTCCATAGATCAGGTGTTGGACATCGCAGCTCAGGTGGCTCAAGGGTTGGCTTATGCGCATGAACATGACATCGTACATCGTGATGTCAAGCCGTCGAACGTCATGGTGGTGCACGATGGACACGTAAAGATCACCGACTTCGGCATCGCGCGTATGGCTTCCTCGGCGGTGCGGACACAAACCGGTATGGTATTGGGTTCACCGAAGTACATGTCTCCCGAACAAGTGATGGGCAAGGCAATAGACCAACGCTCGGATATTTTTTCGTTGGGTGTGATGCTTTATGAGATGCTGACCGGGCAGGCCCCATTCAATGGCGACAACGTCAACGCCATCATGTACCAGACTTTGAATGCGATACCTGCCCCGCCCGATTCGATCAATCCGGAAGTGCCGGAAATGGTCAATTTTATAGTGGCCAAAGCCTTGGCCAAGAAGTTGGAGGATCGCTACCAAAACGCCAGGGATATTACAGTTGATTTGCGTGCCTGCCGGGAGACTTTGCCACGCTCCGGTCAGAATATGGATTTATCAAGGAGTTCCGCCAGTGGCGAGAGGAAATTGTCGCACGCCATCGATGTGACCGGGCGGAGGAGTGCAGGGGAAGACGATCCGATGTCCGCCTCGCTGGCGGGTTTGTCCAAGGCATTTGACTCGACTGCCGCGACCATGCGTTTGGCCGCCCTGACGGCCAGCAATGAAGATGTTGATGAGTTATCCAAGACCCTCAAGATTCCACGTCCGACCGCGGAGGAGATCATCCAGGCCGCGCCGCGGGCCAATGCCGGTCGCGCCGCTGAGCGTCCAAGCCGCGCCGAGCCGGCTACCCAACCCGGCGGAGGGAATTTTCTGCTGGTCATTATCATATTGCTGGTATTGCTCGGCATAGCCTCGATTTTTGTCTTCTGAGCCCTGTTTGTTGTCCCGGAAAATGGCGATCAAGCGCTCGCAGCGTTTTGCTGCTTTACTGCTGTTCATTCACGCGACAGTAGCTGCCGCGGTGTATCTGACCGCCATACCGCTGCCAGCCAGACTGGCGTTGCTACTGCTGATCTCACTGAGCCTGTTCTACCATCTGGCGCGTGATGTTCTTTTGATTCTTCCAAATTCATGGTGTGAGGTTACGTTCCTTCCGGGTGAGCGGTCGATTGTCACCCGGGACGGTTCCAGGTTTCCCTTTCGCATCGCCAGCAAGATCATCGTCAGTCCGCACTTCGTCGTTCTGCGCGGCACTCTGGAGGGACATCACCTGCCGTCAGCCCGGGTAATTTTTCCGGATGCGCTGGACACGGGTGTGTTTCGAGAGTTATGCGTTCGCTTGAGGTTTTCCTAGTTGGCTATATGGGAGAGTATGGTCGGTTTGGGGTTCGCCAGAGTCTCCGGATAGTCCTTGCTGAAATGCAGGCCGCGACTTTCGTGGCGCAACAGGGCACTTTGCACGATCAACTCGGCGTTCAGTACCAGGTTGCGCAACTCCAGCAAGTCCGGGCTGATATGGAAGTTGGTGTAATACTCATGTATCTCGTCCTGCAGCAACTGGATGCGGTGTTGCGCCCGCTGCAGGCGTTTGTTGGTGCGCACGATACCGACATAGTCCCACATGAAGTGGCGTAATTCCGCCCAGTTATGCGCAATGACGATTTGCTCATCGGCATCGGTGACGCGGCTTTCATCCCAGTCCGGCAGAGCAATGGATTTTGGGCGGGATTTACCGAGAATGTCTTTTGCCGCCGCGTCGGCGAATACCATGCACTCCAGCAATGAATTGCTGGCAAGGCGGTTGGCCCCGTGTAATCCTGTGTAGGCGGTTTCACCCACTGCATAGAGGTTTTTCACATCCGTGCGGGCGTGCAAATCCGCAACGATTCCGCCGCAGGTGTAATGGGCCGCGGGAACCACCGGGATAGGTTCCCTGGCGATATTGATTCCTAGGTTCAGGCAGCGCGCGTAAATGGTCGGAAAATGTTCCTGGAGGAACTCGACCGACTGGTGTGATATGTCCAGATAGACGCAGTCCAGTCCGCGCTTTTTCATTTCGAAGTCTATCGCTCTGGCCACGATGTCGCGCGGCGCGAGTTCTGCGCGCGCATCGTGCCACGGCATGAAGCGGGTCCCATCGGGCAGCTTGAGCACGCCGCCCTCTCCGCGCACCGCCTCGCTGATCAAAAACGATTTTGCATGGGGATGGTACAGGCAAGTCGGGTGGAACTGGATGAATTCCATATTGGCTACTCGGCAACCTGCGCGCCAGGCCATCGCGATCCCGTCACCTGTCGCGGTGTCCGGGTTGGTGGTGTAGAGATAGACCTTGCCGGCCCCGCCTGTTGCCAGAATGGTGTTTTGTGCGGCGATGGTGATCACCTCGTCGCTCAGGCAGTTGAGTGCATATACACCGTAGCAGAGGTTCGCCTCCCGCCCGATCTTTTTGCCGGTGATCAAGTCAACCGACATGTGGTTTTCCAGTACGGTGATGTTCGAATGTTGCATCACGCGTGTGGCAAGGGTTTCCTGCACTGCGTGGCCGGTCGCATCGGCTGCATGAATGATGCGTCGCCGGCTGTGTCCGCCTTCGCGGGTGAGGTGATAGCCTATGTCGCTGGAAACGTCCCTGGTAAAAGGAACCCCCTGAGCTATCAGCCAATCAATGGCGGCTTTGCCATGCTCGACCACATAGCGGGTGGCCGCCTCATCACACAGGCCGGCGCCGGCGGTCAGGGTGTCCTGGATGTGCGCGTCCAGTGTGTCGTCTGCAGACAATACCGCCGCAATCCCCCCTTGTGCGGCGCTGCTTGCTCCGTCCAGCAAGGATTTTTTGGTGATCAACCCCACCTTCTGGTGGTCGGCCAGCTTGATTGCCAGGGTCAGTCCGGCAAGGCCGCTGCCGATAATCAGTGTGTCAAATTGCAGCAATTCGATTCTCGAAAGGTTGGTTGGGGTTGGGACTATAACAAAACTGTTCCGAATCCATGGCCGGAATTGTCGCCATGAACCAATTTTTCTTGGTCAAGTCATAAACCGCGCCCATCAAGCTGTGCTGACGCGAGTATGGCAGAGCGGTTATACTCGCACCCCTAAAAGAAACGCGCAGTCCGGCAAGGGGGCGGGGTGTCAGGAACCTTGGGTTCCAACCTGGCGCAGTCATAATATCTTAGTGGAATAGTCAGGGATGGCAGACCGGGAAGTCGATCAGCAGTTGGTTGAGCGCGTCCAGCGCGGTGACAAGCACGCCTTTGATTTGCTGGTTTCCAAATATCAACGCAAGCTCGGGCGTTTGATCTCACGCTTTGTGCGTGATCCGGCGGAGGCAGAGGAGGTCACCCAGGATGCTTTTATCAAGGCATACCGCGCGTTGCCCGGGTTTCGCGGCGAGAGCGCGTTCTATACCTGGCTATACCGGATCGGCATCAACACGGCAAAAAACCACCTGCTGGCGAACAAGCGCCGCCCCCCGACCAGTACGCCGTTTGATGCGGAAGAGTCGGAGTCGTTCGAGGAGGCCAGCCTGTTGCGTGAAGTGAATACCCCGGAAAATGAACTCATGAGCAAACAGGTTGTCGATGTTGTGCAAGCTTCATTGCAGCAACTGCCGGAAGACTTGCGCAGCGCCCTGACGCTGCGTGAAATCGAGGGTTTGAGTTATGAGGAAATCGCCACGGTGATGAATTGCCCGATCGGCACGGTGCGGTCGAGGATATTCAGGGCACGCGAGGCGGTAGCGGAGAATCTGCGGCCGCTGTTAGAAACCAGCAAGGGTAATAGGTGGTAGACATGAAACAGAAAATTTCGGCATTGATGGACAGTGAGTTGTTTGAAGACGAGTCTGACAGCCTGCTTGACCGGATCGATCGCGGCTCGGGTGCACAACAGGACTGGGAGATTTACCACTTGATCGGGGATGTGTTGCGCCAACCCGAACACATACATTGCGATTTGAGCGTGAAAGTGCGTGAGCGTATGCAGGATGAACCCACTGTGCTGGCCCCGCGCGGCCATACGGCAAAGCGAAAAATCCGTACTGTTGCGCTGTCGGCCGCGGCTTCGCTGGCTGCGGTTGGCGTGGTGGCATGGATGTCGCAGCAGATCAGTCCCGAAACAGGGCCGCAAATGGCCATGCAGCAAAATGCAGTGCGCCCGGCCAGTGCGCAGATCCGGTCCAAGTCCAATGATTATCTGATGGCGCACCAGGAATTCTCTCCCAGTACGGACATGAATGGCGGAGCATCCTACAGCCGTATGGTTTCTTACAGCCCCGAGGGAAAATGACGATGAGGTTGCTCGTCGCATTTGCTGGAAAGCTGTTGGGCGTACTGTTGCTGACGGTGGTTGCCAATGCCCATGCACAAGAGGGGCAGGTTTGTGTCGATTGGCTCAAGACCGTCGCATTTGCTGGACACCAGACCGATTACAGCGGGGTGTTCGTTTACCAGTATGACAATAGCGTCGAGACTTCACGCATCACCCACCTTGCTGAAGCGGACGGCGAATATGAGCGGATCGAGAGCCTGGATGGCCCCAGGCGCGAAATCGTTCGGCATCATGGCCAGGTCTGGAGCTACATCAATCACAAGATGGTCCAGGTGGACAGCCATCAAGGCCTCGGCAGTTTCCCGTCTTTGTTGCCCGAGCAACTGTCGGCACTGAGCGCGAACTATCAGTCCAGGCAGGCGGGGACAGAACGTGTGGCGGGATACCAGGCACAGGTCATCCTGTTCCAGCCCAAAGACAACTTGCGCTACTCGCATAAGATATGGGCGCATACCGACTCAGGGTTGCTGCTGAAGGCAGCGGTGCTGGGCGACAAAAATCAAGTGGTCGAACAGTATGCGTTTACCCAATTGCAAATCGGCGGAAAAATCGACCGTTCCTGGCTAAAGAAGACGAATTCCTCCGGGCCTGGGGACGAAAAACTATTGTCCGGACATCCGCAGGATGCATCAGCAGGTATGCGCGGTTCAAATCAATCCAGGCAGGCGGAAACAACCAGGGCTACCCCCGCGAATAGCGGTTGGGTGGCGGGGGCGCTGCCGGCAGGATTCAAGAAAACCATGGAGATCCAGCGCCCGATGCGCGGCAAGCATGCTCCAGTGACGCAAATGGTGTTCTCCGATGGACTCAGCGCAATTTCCATATTCATCGAACCTGAAGATGGAGATGAAGATGATGTGGAGGGCTTGACCAGCCGTGGCGCGGTGAATCTGTATCACAAAGTATTGGACAGGCATTTGATCACCGTGGTCGGCGAAGTCCCGCCACGCACGGTAATGCAGGTTTTCGATTCGGTGCGTTACAACGGCAGATGAACATGCTTGAGACACGTGCCGTAGTCGTCGCAGTTGACGGGCAGCATGCCATGGTTCAGGCTGATCAGGCAAATGGCTGCGGCCAATGCAGCGGCAAGGGTTGCGGGGCAGGCAAGCTGTCCCGGTTGTTTTGCAGCAAACCGCGCCAGTTCCAGGTGAATAATCCGATCGATGCCGGCGTCGGTGATGAGGTAATCGTGTCGGTTGCCGGGGGTGCGGTGATGCGCGGTATAGGTTTGGTATACCTGATACCGCTGGTGTTGCTGGTGATGGGTGCGACACTCGGCAGTATCTGGGCGCAACAGCCGGAACAGCGTGACAGCTTTGCCGCCGCGGGTGCCTTGTTCGGCTTGGTGGCCGGTTTTTCCATGGCCAAATGGATATCTTCGCGCCAAACCGAAAGTCGTTTCCAACCGTATATCGCCCGGCAAAGTCAGGAAGAAATGTAAGGCACGGAAATGGCGGACCGGGAGCCGTCCGTACAGTGGTTGGATGGTAAAATTTTTTTGATGGGGGTGTTGCATGCTGAGAAAATTTACGGGTCTGTTCATGTTGGCTTTGGGCGTGATTTGCAGCGCATCGGCGCACGCCAAGGAATTGCCTGATTTCACCGAATTGGTCGAAAAGCAGGGACCTGCCGTGGTCAATATCAGTACCACGCAAATCATCCGCAACGCTCAGACATTCCCCAATATTCCCGAGAGCGACCCGTTCTATGAGTTCTTCAGGCGTTTTGCGCCGCAGATGCCGCGTGAACAGGAATCGCAATCATTGGGTTCGGGATTCTTTATCAGCGCGGACGGTTACATCATGACCAACGCTCATGTGGTTACCAGTGCCGACAAGATTACCGTGCGCCTGACCGACAAGCGTGAATTCAGCGCCAAGGTCATTGGCGCGGACAAGCGTACCGATGTGGCTTTGCTGAAGATTGATGCGAGCGGTTTGCCGATCATCACCAGGGGTGATCCGAACAAACTGAAGGTGGGAGAATGGGTGGTCGCTATCGGCTCGCCGTTCGGTTTCGACAGCAGCGTGACCGCCGGCATCGTCAGTGCCAAGGGACGTTCCCTGCCGCGGGATAATTTTGTGCCATTCATACAGACCGATGTGGCGATCAATCCCGGGAATTCGGGTGGCCCGCTGTTCAACATGAACGGCGAAGTGGTCGGTATCAACTCGCAAATCTACACCCGCTCCGGCGGGTCGATGGGGCTGTCCTTCGCCATCCCGATCGATGTGGCGATGCAGGTGGCCGATCAATTGCGCACCAGCGGCAAGGTGACCCGCGGCCGTATCGGGGTGACGATACAGGAGTTGACACGGGAACTGGCTGAATCGTTCGGCCTGAGCAAACCCAGTGGCGCGCTGATCAGCAGTGTGGAAAAGAACGCTCCTGCGGACAAGGCGGGCATCGAGGCCAGCGATGTGATTCTGAAATTCGACGGCAAGCCGGTGGACAATTCCAGTGACCTGCCGCGCATGGTGGCGGCGACCAAACCGGGCAGCAAGGTGGTGGTCGAGTTGTGGCGCAAGGGGACATCCAGGCAAGTCACTGTGGAAATCGCACAGATGCCCGAGGAGGGCAATCTGGTTCCCTCTGCCACCAATAAAAATGGCGACACGACCGCGAAGATTTCACGTCTCGGCATATCAGTCAGCGAGTTGAGCCGGGATGAACAGCAAGAGCTGCAAGTCACCGGCGGGTTGGTGGTGGAAGAAGTCGAAGGTATAGCTGCGCGTTCCGCGGGTTTGCAGCAGGGTGATGTGCTGCTGGCGATCGGAAATGTGCAAATCCGCTCCCTCGCGCAATTCAACGACTTCCTCAAGCAGGTTGCCAAAGGGCGGAATGTGGCTCTGCTGGTGCGACGCGGTGAAAACGCCTTGTATGTTGCTATCAGGCTCGACGAAAAATAGCACCGGTTGCCAGCCAGCCGATCAGGATACCTGGCAGTAGCATTCGGCTGGCGTGAATATGGCTCGTCACCGGCGTAAAGCCAATCCACCTTGATCAGGGTGCGACAGCGATTCCTGCCGTTTGAACCATGGTTTTCAGAGTAATCACAGTCCTGCATGAGCCGCCCAAATCGGCTAGAATCCGCGTCTTTGCGAAAATGCCGTTTTGGGCGTGATTTTTTATTTTGGACTCCATGCAGCTAATCCGTAATTTCTCCATCATCGCCCATATCGACCACGGCAAGTCCACTTTGGCAGATCGCATCATCCAGCTGTGCGGCGGGTTGTCCGACCGCGAGATGGAAGCACAGGTGCTGGATTCGATGGATCTGGAGCGCGAGCGCGGCATCACCATCAAGGCGCAGACCGCCGCGCTGCAATACAAGGCGCGCGATGGGCAGGTGTATAACCTCAATCTGATTGATACGCCGGGACATGTGGACTTCTCCTACGAGGTGTCACGTTCGCTGTCCGCATGCGAGGGCGCGCTGCTGGTGGTGGATGCGTCGCAGGGCGTGGAAGCGCAGACCGTGGCGAACTGTTACACCGCGCTGGATCTGGGTGTGGAAGTGGTGCCGGTGCTGAACAAGATCGACCTGCCTTCGGCGAATCCGGACAATGCCATCGAGGAGATCGAGGAGGTGATCGGCATAGACGCGCATGATGCGGTGCGCTGTTCCGCCAAGACCGGCGAGGGTGTGCAGGATGTGCTGGAAGCACTGATCGTCAAGGTTCCCGCCCCAAAAGGTGACCCGGATGCGCCGTTGCAGGCGCTGATCATCGATTCCTGGTTCGACAACTACGTCGGTGTGGTGATGCTGGTGCGGGTGGTGAACGGCACGCTCAAGCCCAAGGAAAAGATCCTGCTGATGGCGACGGGTGCGCAGCAACTGACCGAACATACCGGTGTGTTCACGCCGAAATCGCAGCCGCGCGAGGGTTTGAGCGCGGGCCAGGTCGGCTTCGTCATCGCCGGTATCAAGGAGTTGAAAGCGGCCAAGGTGGGCGACACCATCACCCATCTTGCCAGGCCGGCGAAGCTGCCGTTGCCCGGCTTCAAGGAAGTTCAGCCGCAGGTGTTCGCCGGGCTGTTCCCGGTGGAGTCAAACCAGTATGAGGCGCTGCGCGACTCGCTGGAAAAGCTCAAGCTGAATGATTCCGCGTTGCGCTATGAGCCGGAAGTTTCACAGGCTTTGGGTTTCGGTTTCCGCTGCGGATTCCTGGGGTTGCTGCATATGGAGATCGTGCAGGAGCGGCTGGAGCGCGAGTTCGACATGGATCTGATCACCACCGCGCCGACTGTGATCTACCAGGTGGTACAGCGCGACGGCAAGGTGCTGACCGTGGACAATCCGTCCAAGATGCCCGACCCGGCGAAGATAGAGGAGATACGCGAGCCTATCGTCACGGTGAATCTGTACATGCCGAATGAATATGTCGGCGCGGTCATAACCTTGTGCACCCACAAGCGCGGGGTGCAGATCGATATCTCCTACCACGGCAAGCAGGTGCTGCTGGTGTACGAGATGCCGATGGCGGAGATCGTGCTGGACTTCTTCGACAAGCTGAAATCGGTGTCGCGCGGCTATGCCTCGATGGACTACGAGTTCAAGGAATACCGCCCGGCTGATGTGGTCAAGGTGGACATGCTGATCAACGGCGAAAAAGTGGACGCGCTGGCGATCATCGTGCATCGCGCCAACAGCCAGTATCGCGGGCGCGAAGTGGCGGCCAAGATGCGTGAACTGATCCCGCGCCAGATGTACGATGTGGCGATACAGGCGACCATAGGCTCGAACATCATCGCGCGCGAGAACGTCAAGGCGATGCGCAAGAACGTGCTGGCCAAGTGCTATGGCGGAGACATCTCGCGCAAGAAAAAATTGCTGGAAAAACAAAAAGCCGGCAAGAAGCGCATGAAACAGGTGGGCAGTGTGGAGATTCCGCAGGAGGCGTTCCTGGCCATTTTGCGTGTGGATGATTGAGGGGCCCACCCTACGCACTCAGGACAGGCATGCTTGACCTTCGAAATTGAACTGGAATAAAGGATAAAAATGGATTTTGCGCTGATAATGTTCGTATTGCTGCTGGTGACCGGCGCGATCTGGCTGCTGGATCGATTCGCACTTGCAGCCAAACGCGGCAAAGAGGTTGCCGAGCCGTGGTGGGTGGAATATGCCAAGAGCTTCTTTCCGGTCATCCTGATCGTGTTCTTCATCCGCTCTTTCCTGGTAGAGCCGTTCAAGATACCTTCCGGTTCGATGATCCCGACTCTGCAAGTGGGCGATTTCATCCTGGTGAACAAATTCACCTTCGGCATCCGCCTGCCCATCATCAATCACAAGCTGGTGCAACTAAACGATCCGCAGCGCGGCGATGTGATGGTTTTTCACTATCCGGAAAACCCGTCGCTGGATTATATCAAGCGCGTAGTCGGCATTGCCGGAGATACCGTCGAATACCGCAACAAGCGCTTGTGGATAAACGGTGTCGAGCAAGCACAGCAGGCGGATGGGGATTACAATTATGTCGAGCCGGGCCTGAACTTCGTGCATACCGAAAAGCGCATCGAAACGCTGGGTGAGCGCAAGCATGCGATGCTGGTCAATCCCGAGATGCCGACGTTGCATCTGGGCTCGGTAGCGGAGTTCGGCGGGCGCGAGAATTGCAGCTACGATGATGATATGGTGCGCTGCAAAGTGCCCGAGGGGAATTACTTCATGATGGGCGACAATCGCGACAATAGCCGTGACAGCCGTTATTGGGGATTCGTTCCGGACAACCAGATCGTCGGCAAGGCGTTTTTTGTCTGGATGAATTTTTCTGACTTGAAACGTATCGGTCTGTTTATATGACGAGACTATGGGGGGGAAGATGAATACAGCAACGCCGTTGCAGCAACGCGGTTTCAGTTTTGGCGGGTTTATTGTTGGCGCCTTCCTGCTGGTGCTCGCGAGTATTACCGGTCTAAAACTCATCCCGGCTTATATACAGAACGCGCGGATCAACAGCGTGTTCACAACGATCGCCCATGATCCGGATATGCAAAAGGCGCCGGCACGAGAAATTCAAAACTCGTTCGACAAGCGCGCGTCGATCGACGATATCACCGCGATCAAAGCCGATGAGATCGAAATCGCCAGCGATGGCGGGGCCCTGGTGTTGAGCGCGATCTATTCAGTCAAGGTTCCGCTGCTTGGCAATGCCAGCATCCTGCTGGAATTCAATCCCAGCAGTGGCAATTGAACACGCCCACAAGATGCAGGATCACCCTCCGCGTTCAGGCGCTTCAGTGAGTTCTCTGCGGGGTGGCGGTACGCTGTGCAGACAGTTGGGATATGACTTCAGGGAGCCGCAACTGTTGCAGCATGCTCTGACCCATCGCAGTTACGCGCCGGAGCATAACGAGCGCCTGGAATTCCTGGGCGACAGTGTCCTCGGCTGTGTCATCGCCAAGCATCTGTATAGTTCGTTCCCGCAATTGAGCGAGGGCGAGTTGTCGCGGTTGCGCTCCAATCTGGTCAAAGAGGAAACCCTGGCAGTATTGGCCCAGCAACTCGATCTGGGCAGTCACCTGAGACTGGGTGAGGGCGAGCGCAAAAGCGGCGGGTTTCGCCGCCCGTCCATTCTGGCGGATGGGATGGAAGCGTTGTTTGGCGCGGTATATCTGGACGCGGGTTTTGCGGCGGCGGAAAAAGTGGTGCTGGGCCTGTTCGTGCCCTATCTGGCGAAAGTGGACGTGCAGACACTGGGCAAGGATGCCAAGACCTTGCTGCAGGAATATCTGCAAAGCAAGCACATCCCTTTGCCGAACTACACGGTGATCGCCACGCAAGGCGAGGCGCATGCACAATCGTTCCAGGTCGAGTGCGCTGTTCCATCGCTCGGGATAGCCGCGCGCGGTGAAGGCTCCAGCCGCCGCAATGCGGAGCAGCAGGCGGCGCAAGCAGCCTATCAACAACTGGCCAGGACATCATGACCGAACAACCGGAAGCGTTTCGCAGCGGGTTCATCGCCATCGTCGGTCGGCCCAACGTGGGCAAGTCCACGCTGCTCAACCACCTGATCGGGCAGAAGATCAGCATCACCTCGCGCAAGGCACAAACCACGCGCCACCGCATCCACGGAATCTACACCGACGAGCACACGCAGTTCGTGTTTGTCGACACGCCGGGATTCCAGACCAAACACATGAACGCGCTGAATCGCGGCATGAACCGCGTGGTGACCAGCAGCCTGCGCGAAGTGCAGGTGGTGATGTATGTGCTGGAAGCGTTGCGCTATGACGAGCGCGACCAGGCGGTGCTCAAGCTGTTGCCGGACAACCGCCCGGTCATCCTGGGGATCAACACGATCGACGAGGTGGCGGACAAGGGCCAGTTGTTCGCGTTCGCCGAGCGCGTCGCGCAGGATTTCAAGCATGTCCTGAGCCGCGTCGAAGGGTTCGCCGACATCGTGCCGGTCAGCGCCAAGCTGGGCAGCAAGCTGGACGAGTTGCGTGCGGCATTGCGCCGCCACCTGCCGACAGGCGGGTTGATCTATGACAAGGACGATATCACAGACCGAAGCGAGCGATTTCTGGCGGCGGAGATGCTGCGCGAAAAAATATTCCGCTTCACCGGCGACGAGTTACCCTACTCGACCAGCGTGGTGATCGAGCAATTCAAGATGGAAGGCAAGCTGCGCCGTATCCATGCCGCGATCCTGGTCGATCGCGAGGCGCACAAGGCGATGCTGATCGGCAAGAAAGGCGAAAAGCTCAAGGAGATCGCCACCCAGGCGCGGCTGGACATGGAAAAGTTGTTCGATGGCAAGGTGTTCCTGGAAGTGTTCGTCAAGTTGCGCAGCGGTTGGGCGGATGACGAACGCGTGCTGCGCTCCCTGGGTTACGAATGACCGCCGCCATGAGCGGGCAAAGAACAGCGGTAGGGAGGGCGCAGCCCGCGTGCCTAAGTGATATCGGCAATCGCATGGGCTTCGCCCAACCTGCGTCAGATGACAGTCCGGCAATTCCAAGATGACCGCGGCAGGCCGGAACAAACAGCAAGATGAGCAGGCGTTTGTCCTGCACAGCTACCCGTTTCGCGAAACCAGCCTGATCCTGGACGTGTTCAGCCGATCGCATGGCAGGCTGGCGATCGTGGCGCGCGGGGCACGGCGTCCCAGGTCCGGCTTGCGCGGCTTGCTGATGAATTTTCAGCCGCTGTTGCTGAGCTGGTTCGGCAAGGGCGAAGTGCGCACCCTGCACAGCGCCGAGTGGCAGGGTGGGCAACCGTATCTGCAAGGCACGGCGCTGATGTGCGGGTTTTATCTGAACGAATTGCTGATCAGCCTGCTGGCGCGCGATGACCCGCATGAGCGATTGTTCGATTACTACCGCTCCACCCTCTACCGCCTGGCGCACGAAACGGACCACGCTGCCACGCTGCGTTGTTTTGAAAAACACCTGCTGCAGGAATTGGGCTACGCGCTGGCGCTGGATCGCGAGGCGGATACCGGTAAAGCGATACAGGCGGAACTCTGCTATCGTTACGCCGTGGAGCGAGGGGCGCTTCCGGATGAGGGTGATACCCGGGCAGGTTTGCCGGTGCTGGGCAAGACCATGCTGGACATGGCAGCGGACGATTACACCGACCAGACCACCGCGCAACAAAGCAAACAACTGATGCGCGTGCTGCTGAACCACCATCTTGGCGGCAAGACGCTGCACACCCGGGAACTGATTGAGAGCCTGCAAAAATTATGATCAAACTAGGATTGAACATCGACCACGTCGCCACGCTGCGCCAGGTGCGCGGGGAACGTTATCCCAACGTGGTGCGCGCGGCGCTGCTGGCGGAATCCGCCGGTGCAGACGCGATCACGCTGCACCTGCGCGAGGACAGGCGCCACATCCAGGATCGCGATGTCGAAGTGCTGCGCGACATGCTGCAAACGCGCATGAATCTGGAGAGCGCCGTGACCGGCGAAATGATAGCCATCGCGTTGCGCATCAAACCGCACGACCTGTGCCTGGTGCCGGAACGCCGCGAAGAGCTGACCACCGAGGGCGGGCTGGACGTGGTGCGCTACTTCGACAATATCAGGGCGGCTTGCGAGCGTTGCGCGGCAGCGGGGATCCGCGTGTCGCTGTTCATCGACCCGGATCAAAAGCAGATCGACGCGGCACGCCGCACCGGCGCGCCGGTGGTGGAATTGCACACCGGAAAATATGCCGCTGCGGACAGCGTGCCGGAGCACCAGCGGGAACTGGAACGCATTCGAGTCGCGGCGGAACACGCTCATGCACACGGCCTGCAAGTGAATGCCGGGCACGGACTGCATTACCACAACGTGCAGCCTATCGTCGCGATTCCCAATCTGGTCGAGCTCAACATCGGCCATGCCATCATCGCCGAGTCGCTGTTCATCGGTCTGGAAGCGGCGGTGCGGAAGATGAAAGCGCTGTTGGCGGGCCGGCAGATCTAAATGATTTTCGGTATCGGTACCGACATCGTCGAGTATGCGCGCATTGAAACGATGTGGGCACGCTACGGCAATCGTTTTGCCGAGCGTGTGCTGAGCCGGAGCGAGTTCTCCGAGTATCAGGCCAGTTCAGATCCTGCCCGTTTTTTGGCGAAACGTTTCGCGGCCAAGGAGGCTTTTGCCAAAGCGGTGGGCAGCGGTTTGCGTGTTCCGGTCAGCCTGCGCCGCATCAGTGTCACGCATGACGGCCTCGGCAAGCCGGTGCTGCAGTTCGATGAAGTCTTGCGCGGCCATCTGGCGCAGTTGGGCATCAGCGGCCATCATCTTTCGGTCAGCGATGAACGCAACACGGTCGTGGCCTTCGTGGTGCTGGAAACCGATTGACCGAGCGACCGCGATATTCAAGTTGCAAGAACCAAAACATGAACCACGGAACACACGGAAAAGACAACAAGCTTTTGTTCCGTGTGTTCCGTGGTAAAAATCAGTCTGTACATCGGGAGAATTTTTATCAGGAGATAATATGGGTCTAGGCCCCGTGATGCTGGATGTCGCCGGTACGCAACTGACCGCCGAAGACGAAGTGCGCTTGTGTCATCCGCTGGTCGGCGGGGTGATCCTGTTCGCGCGCAACTACCAATCACCAACCCAGCTTGCGGAACTCACCGCCGCGATCCATGCGTTGCGCAGCCCGCCATTGCTGGTCGCGGTCGATCATGAGGGGGGGCGGGTGCAACGCTTCCGCGGCGATTTCACCAGGATCCCGGCGATGCGCGAACTCGGCAAGATCTGGGACGCGCATCCGCAGCGCGCGCGGCATCTGGCTCAGCAAGCCGGTTATGTGCTGGCCGCAGAGTTGCGCGCCTGCGGCGTGGATTTCAGTTTCACGCCGGTACTGGACGTGGATTACGGGCAAAGCAGCGTGATCGGCGACCGCGCCTTTCACAGTGACACACAGGCGATCGCCGAGCTGGCGCACAGCCTGTTGCTCGGGCTTAGGCAGGGCGGCATGCCCACGGTGGGCAAGCATTTCCCCGGGCATGGTTACGTGCAGGCGGATTCGCATCTCGATATCCCGGTGGACGAGCGCGAGTTCGTCGACATCGAGATGTGCGACCTGATCCCGTTCCGGCAGATGGTGGGTTACGGCCTGACCGCAGTGATGCCCGCGCACGTCATCTACCCCAAGGTGGACAGCCGCCCGGCGGGTTTCTCCCCGGTCTGGTTGAAGGGCATTCTGCGCGGCCAACTGGGTTTTGAAGGCTGCATCTTCAGCGACGACCTGAGCATGGAAGGTGCGACCGTCGCCGGCGGTATCGTGCAGCGCGCCGAGGCCGCGCTCAACGCCGGTTGCGACATGGTGCTGGTGTGCAACAAGCCGGAATCTGCGGATGAATTGCTGCAGGGACTGCATTGGGAAATGCCGGCAGCCAGCAAAGCGCGTCTCGCCCAGATGCGCGGCAAAGCCCATCCCGAGTCGCTGGCCATGCTGCACGAGCAACAGCATTTCCTGAAAGCACTGGACGAGGTCGCTGTCATCGGCATGAGCAATGCGGAATTGCCGTTGGCCTAGCCGACCAAGTGGGGTGCAAGCCCAGGCGGGGCGCATTCCCGCTGCGTGGACGAGGGTCGCAAGGCAAACTGCACCAAAGGCAGGCAACCATTCAAGCTCTTTGAACTTGTGAAATTGCCACGCCCTGAATCGCCCCGGAATACTTGAAATCATCCGGCAGGTTATGCTGCGCCCGGACGATTTCTCACGCGGTTTGCCACGCAGATGATCGCGCAACTTTATTGAACCCGCCCGGCAGTTGCAGCCTTCCTTTCCGGTCGCGGTTTAGATGTGATGACCGCGCATGGTATGATGCACGCCGTTCTTCAAGTGATATTCGATACTTAAGGTGTGCAATGAAAAGCAGTGAAATCCGCCAGAAATTCCTGGACTTTTTCGCGTCCAAAGGCCACACCGTGGTCTCTTCCAGTTCGCTGGTGCCGCACGAAGACCCGACGCTGTTGTTCACCAACGCGGGGATGAACCAGTTCAAGGATGTGTTCCTCGGTTTCGACAAGCGTCCCTATACCCGCGCCGCGTCGTCGCAGAAATGCGTGCGTGCCGGCGGCAAGCACAACGATCTGGAGAACGTCGGTTATACCGCCCGTCATCACACCTTTTTCGAGATGCTCGGCAATTTCAGTTTCGGCGATTACTTCAAGCGCGATGCGATCAAATACGCGTGGGAATTGTTGACTGACGTTTACAAGCTGCCCAAGGATAAACTGTGGGTGACGGTGTATGCCGAGGACGATGAGGCCTACGACATCTGGACAATAGAAGTTGGCATGCCTGCCGGGCGGGTGATCCGTATCGGCGACAACAAGGGCGCGCGCTACGCTTCGGATAATTTCTGGATGATGGGCGACACCGGCCCGTGCGGCCCGTGCACCGAGATCTTTTACGATCACGGCGCGGACATCTGGGGCGGGCCGCCGGGTTCCCCCGAGGAAAACGGCGACCGCTACATCGAGATATGGAACAACGTGTACATGCAGTTCAACCGCGACGAGCACGGTGTGATGCACCCGTTGCCCAAGCCCTCGGTGGATACCGGCATGGGACTGGAGCGCATCTCGGCGGTGTTGCAGCACGTGCACAGCAACTACGAGATCGACCTGCTCCAGACGCTGGTCTGTGCAGCGGCGCGGGTGACCAACAGCAATGATCTCACCAACAATTCGCTCAAGGTTCTGGCGGACCATATCCGCGCCTGTTCCTTCCTGATCGCCGACGGGGTGATCCCGGGCAACGAGGGGCGCGGCTATGTGCTGCGCCGCATCATCCGCCGCGCGATCCGCCACGGCTACAAATTGGGTGCGCGCACTGCGTTCTTCCATAACATGGTTCCCGACCTGGTCGCCGAGATGGGCGCGGCTTATCCCGAACTGGCGGCGTCTAAGGTGCGCGTGATGGAAGTACTCAAACAGGAGGAGGAGCGCTTCTTCACCACCATCGAGCATGGCATGGCGATACTCGAAGCCGATCTGGCCGAAATGGCGAAGCAGGGCAGCAAGATATTCAACGGCGAAACCGCCTTCAAGTTGCACGACACTTTCGGTTTTCCGCTCGACCTCACCGCCGACATCTGCCGCGAACACAAGATCGCCGTGGATGTCGCCCTGTTCGATGCCGCGATGTCCCGCCAGAAAGAGCAGGCGCGCGCTGCCGGCAAGTTCAAGATGACGGCGAATCTCGAATACGACGGTCCCGCTACCGCGTTTCATGGTTACGAGATGCTGGAAAGCAAAGGCAATGTGCTGGCCCTGTACAGGGATGGTGTGCCGGTCAAGGTGCTGTCGGAAGGCGAGCAGGGCGTGGCGGTGCTGGACGACACGCCGTTCTACGCCGAGTCCGGGGGGCAGGTGGGTGACCGCGGCGTGTTGCACAGCGTGCATGGCATCTTCGCGGTGGAGGATACGCAGAAGATACAGGCCAGCGTATTCGGGCACCACGGCGTGGTGACGACCGGCAAAGTTACCGTGGGCGACAGCGTCAATGCCCGTGTCGACGTGGCGTCGCGCAATCGCACGATGCGCAATCACTCGGCGACGCACTTGATGCACAAGGCGTTGCGCGAGGTGCTGGGCAGCCATGTGCTGCAAAAGGGTTCGCAGGTTGACCCGGACAAGACGCGTTTCGACTTCGCGCACACCCAGTCGATGACGGGTGCGGAGATCCGCAAGGTGGAAAACATCGTGAATGCCGAAATTCTTGCCAACGCCGAATGTCGGGCGCGGGTGATGAACATCGAGGATGCGCAGAAGACCGGCGCGATGATGCTGTTCGGCGAGAAGTATGGCGACGAGGTGCGCGTGCTGGACATCGGCACGTCGCGCGAATTGTGCGGTGGCACGCATGTCAAGCGCACCGGCGACATCGGCTTGTTCAAGATCCTGGCCGAGAGCGGTGTGGCGGCGGGGGTGCGGCGCGTGGAAGCGGTGACCGGAGAAGGCGCACTGGCCTATGTGCAGCAGCAGGAAACGCAGTTGCACTTGGTCGCGGATGCAGTGAAGGCCCAACCGCAGGAAACGGCGGCACGCGTTGCGCAAATCCTCGATAACGTGAAGGTGCTGGAAAAAGAACTGGCGCGGGCGAAATCGAAACTGGCCGGCGCGCAGGGCGACGATCTCATCGGTCAGGCGGTGGATTGCAGCGGCATCAAGGTGCTGGCGGCATTGCTGGAAGGTGCGGATGCCACGGCGCTGCGTGAGACCCTGGACAAGCTCAAGGGCAAACTGAAATCCGCCGCCATCGTGCTGGCAGCGGTGGATGGTGGTAAAGTCAGCCTGATTGCCGGTGTGACACCCGACCTCACCGCGAAGATCAAAGCCGGTGAACTGGTTAACATGGTTGCGCTGCAAGTCGGCGGCAAAGGCGGGGGCAGGCCGGACATGGCGATGGCGGGCGGCACGCAACCGGATAATCTTGCGGCTGCGCTGGATTCTGTTACGGCGTGGGTAAAGGGCAGGCTTTAGGCTAACCAAAACAGTTGGATCAAGGCTCACACTCAAGGAGCGATACAAGTGGACTCAGGCCGTTATAACGTGTTGCTGGTTGAGGACGATTTGTCGGCTGTAGATTTGGCGCGCCGCGCAGTGTTGGAATGTTGTCCCGAAATCGATCTGACTGTGGTGGGTGGCGGCGATGCCGTGCTGGATTGGTTTAACGGCCGCGCTGCGAAAAATGAGCAAATGCCGCACATCATCCTGCTGGATCTGAAATTGCCAAAACTGGATGGTTTGGCGGTGCTGCGCAAACTGCGCATGCATGCCGGCACGTGTGATATTCCCGTCGTGGCGTTTTCGGCAGAACACACGCAGGCGGACGTGCTGATGAGTTATCAGGTGGGTGCGAACAGTTTTGTGCCCAAACCGACAGACCTTGAACAGTTCAGGGAATTTTTCCGCGAGCGGTTGGCATACTGGATGCAGATGTACCAGCATGAAACGATTTCCGCCACGGGCGATGGTGTAACGGGGTGATTTTGGCCTTGTAGTTACTCCGCAAGTCGTATCAGAACGGCAGCTGCAAATGCGGGGCCGCCAGCTGGAATATCCTGCGGAAGTCGTTCTGGATGCGTTGCAGTGCAGCCCCGCTATCTGCCTCAAAACGCAACACGATCACCGGCGTGGTGTTGCTGGGGCGTGCCAGCCCGAATCCGTCGCTGTATTCGACACGCAAGCCATCCAGCGTGATGATCTCCTTGGCACCGGTAAACTTTGCGGTTTCCCGCAACTGCGCCAGCAAAGCGTGGTTCTCGCCTTCGGCGGTATGGATATGCAGTTCGGGCGTGCAGAAGGCATCCGGCAGCGCATTCAGCGCGGCACTTGGATCTTTTGTTCTGCTCAGGATTTCCAGCAGGCGTGCCCCTGTGTACAGCCCGTCATCAAAACCGTACCAGCGTTCCTTGAAGAACACATGGCCGCTCATCTCGCCGGCCAGCAACGCCCCGGTTTCGCGCATCTTGGCTTTGACCAGCGAATGTCCGGTCTTCCACAGCGTCGGTTTGCCGCCGCGCTCGCGTATCCAGCCGAACAGATTGCGCGTGGACTTGATGTCGAAGATGATCTCCGCGCCGGGATTGCGGCTCAACACATCGGCGGCGAACAGCATCAACTGGCGATCCGGATAGATGATCCTGCCGTCTTTGGTGACTACCCCGAGACGGTCGCCGTCCCCGTCGAACGCCAAACCAAGTTCGCTGTCGTTGTCGCGCAGTGCGGCGATCAGGTCCTGCAGGTTTTCCGGTTGAGAGGGGTCGGGATGGTGGTTGGGAAAATGTCCGTCCACTTCGCAATACATCTCTTCCACCCGGCAGCCGAGTTGACGATACAGTTCGGCGACGTAAGCGCCCGCCACCCCGTTGCCGCAATCTACCGTGACACGCATCGGCCGGGCCAGTTTGATATCGGAGACGATGCGCGCGAGGTAGGCGGCACTGATGTCCTGCTGTGAATATTTTCCGGCGCCGTGAGTCAGGTCGCCCTGTTCGATGCGCTGGCGCAATCGCTGGATGGCATCGCCCGATAGCGTTTCATCGGCCAGCACCATCTTCAGCCCGTTGTAATCCGGCGGATTGTGGCTGCCGGTGAGCATCACCGCACAGTTGGTGTGCAGCTGGTAAGCGGCGAAATACACCATTGGCGTGGCAACGCAGCCCACGTCGATCACGCTGATACCGCTTTTCTGGATGCCGCGCGCCAGTGCGGCGATGAGTTCGGGTCCGGACAGCCTGCCGTCGCGCCCGATCGCGATCGTACTTTGCCCGCGCGCCGTTGCTTCCGAGCCGATCGCATGCCCGATAGCTTCGACCACCCCGGGCGTCAGTGTCTTGCCGACGATACCGCGTATGTCATAAGCCTTGAAGATTTCTTTGGGCAGGTTTTTCAGCATACTTTTGTCTCAATTCAAAAGAACGTAATTCACGACCGCAGGATACACGGAGTACATGGAAAAAATGATGGGCTATCCTGGTCCTATTCAGTGTGTTCCGTGGATAAAGGTTGTTTGTTTTCAATAATGGCGCGCTGCAATTCCCCCCACACCAGATCGGGAGTAAGTTTCATCATGCAGTTGAAATGGCCCAGCGGACATTCGCGCTTGAAGCAGGGGCTGCACTCGATATCGAGCTTGATGACTTGTGCCTGCGCGGAGAGCGGCGGGGTGAACTGCGGGCTGCTGGAGCCGAACAACGCCAGCATGGGGCGATCCAGCGCGGCGGCCAGGTGCATCAGCCCCGAGTCGTTGCTCACGACCAGTTGCGCGCAGGAAAGCAGCGCGATGGCATCGCCCAGATCGGTGCTGCCGCACAGGTTGAGACACGCCGGATTGCCCAGTGCGATGATCTTGTCCGCCACTTCCCTGTCCTTGGCGGAACCGATCAGCCATACCGCATAACCCTGCCGTTGCAGGCGCTGCGCAATCTCCGCGAAATAGGATGCCGGCCAACGTTTGGCAGGGCCGAATTCGGCACCCGGACAGAATGCTGCGACGGGTTTATCCAGCATCAGACCGAGCTTGTGCAGGGTGGTATCGCGTTGCGCGGCGGAAACTTCCAGCACGGGGTTGGGCAAGGGGCGCGGAATATCGTCACCGGCGCGTTCCGCGAGCTGGGCAAAGCGCTCCACCATCAGCGGCAGCGCGGCTTTGTCGAGTTTGCGCGCATCATTGAGCAGGCCATAGCGCATCTCGCCGACAAAACCGGTGCGCAGCGGGATGCCGGCAAAGAATGGCACGAGCGCCGATTTCAGTGAGTTGGGCAGAACGATGGCCTGGTCGTATCGCGCGCCGCCCAATTGCTTGCCGAGCCGATAGCGTTGTTTTAATCGCAACGCCCCGTGCGGAAACGGATTGATGATGACCTCGGACACCCCGGGCATGGCGCGCAGCAGTGCTGCCGTCCACGGTGCGGCCAGCACATCGATGCGGCAATCCGGGTGTCGCTGCCCGAGGCGCAGCAACATCGGCTGCATCAGCATGGTGTCGCCCACCCAGCTGGGGCCGATGATGAGGATTTTGTGCATTGGTCTATGCAGGTCGGGTTGCGCGGAGTTTATCCGGAGTAAAGCCGGGGAGCCAAGCCCGACCTGCGATCTTTTAATGGTGTGCTTTGGGCAAGTCGCCCTTGAAGCGATACAGCGTGCCGCAATAAGGGCAACGTGCTTCGCCGCCATGGCCGAGCGGAATCATCACTTTCGGATGCGCATTCCACAGGTTCATATTTGGCATCGGGCAGGACAGCGGCAAATCGCTGGCGGTGACCTCGATATGTCGCTGAGTGATGTTTTGTTTACCCACGCTACTCTCCTTAACGGGCCTGACAAAAATGCCGCCCTTGATAATAAATCCCGCCGTGCCCGTTTCCCTGGCGGAGCTTCCGGCCATTCCACCAGGCTGTCAAAAAACGACAGCCAGGCAGCCGGCCATCTCTCCCGGCCACCTCATGCAGGCGGGGAGAGAGGGGTGCGCGTATTCGCTGCGCGAGTTTCTCGTTAAACGTGGCTCAGCCAGCCGGTATGCTGCGGATGCCTGCCCGCCACACAATCAAAGAAAGCCTGCTGTAGTCTGGCGGTGATCGCGCCGCGCGAGCCGCTGCCGATGGTGCGGTGATCGAGTTCGCGTATCGGCGTCACCTCGGCGGCCGTGCCGGTGAAAAAGGCTTCGTCGGCGCAATAAACCTCGTCGCGGGTGATGCGTTTCTCGATCACTTCGATATTCATTTCTTTTGCCAGCGTAAAAATGGAATCGCGCGTGATGCCTTCCAGGCATGAAGTCAGATCGGGTGTGTACAGCTTGCCCTTTTTTACGATGAAGATGTTTTCGCCGGAACCTTCCGCAACAAAGCCGTCCACATCCAGTAACAGCGCCTCGTCGTAATGGTCATTGCCGGCTTCCTGGTGCGCCAGTATCGAGTTGGCGTAAGTCGTCACGGATTTGGCGCGGCACATGTTCACGTTGACGTGATGGCGGGTGAAGCTGGAAGTCTTGACGCGGATGCCTTTTTCCATGCCATCGGCTCCCAGATATGCGCCCCACGGCCAGGCCGCGATCGCAACATGGGTCGAAAGGGATTTGGCGGCGATGCCCATCGCTTCCGAGCCATAAAAGCAGATCGGGCGGATGTAACAGGATTCCAGTTTGTTGGCGCGCACCACATCGAGTTGCGCCGCCATGATGGTAGCCTTGTCATACGGCATCTTCATCTGGAAGATGTGCGCGGAATTGAACAGCCGCTCGGTGTGCTCCTGCAAACGAAAGATCGCCGTGCCTGTTGCGGTTTTGTAGGCGCGCAAGCCCTCAAATACGCCCAAGCCGTAATGCAGGGTGTGCGTCAGCACGTGGGTGGTGGCATCGCGCCACGGCACGAGCTTGCCGTCATACCAGATAAAACCGTCGCGGTCGGACATCGACATAATGTGGGTTCCTTTGATGGGCCAGTTGCAAAGCGCGGATTCTAGCGTTTTTCGGCCGACTTATGAAGGGGCGCCCAACAAAAATTGCCCGGCATCCGGCATATTAACTTCGCTTGTTCAGTCGCGAATTCGGGTATTATTATCTTCATCATTGGCATGGTCTTGATAACTCACTTCCGGAATGGGGCTTGAACAAATGGCAAAGTTTCCTGCAATCACTGAAGAAACAACGGATACGCAAGAAGACAAGTTGCACAGAAATCTGCTGATCTTTGCCGCCGCCTTCATGAATCTGGCCGTGGTGCTGTGGTTGGCGATCTACTGGGTGATGGGGCTGCACTATTCGGCCAACGTGCCGTTGGCATACCAGCTGGTTTCAGTGACTTCGCTGCTCTATTACTTCAAGACCAAACGGTTCGAACCGTTCCGCTTCGTGCAGTTGAGCCTGTTCCTGTTCGCGCCCTTCATCATGCAGTGGAGTATCGGCAGCTCCATCACATCCAGCGGCGTGACACTATGGGCATTGCTGGCCCCGATTGGCGCACTGGTTGTATCCAGCTGGCGCGAGTCTGTCCCCTGGTTTTTTGCCTATATCGTGCTGACCATCGTGTCGGGTGCTTTCGATTATTTTCTCGGCATGGATGGCCAGAGCGTGGTGCCGATAAAGACCATCGGCGTGTTCTTCGCGATCAATTTTGCCGCAATGTCGTCCATCATTTATTTCCTGGTGCGCCATTTCGTCGTGGAGATGGACAAGATCAAAAGCCTGCTGGATCAGCAGCACCAGTTGCTGGCCGAGGAGCAGAAGAAATCCGAGCGCGTGTTGCTCAACGTGCTGCCCAGCAGTATTGCGGATCGGCTGAAGAATCATCAGGGATTGATCGCCGATGGACATGCCGATGTGACGGTGATGTTCGCCGATCTGGTGAATTTCACCCAACTGACCGAGGCGCTCTCTCCCGACCAGATGGTTGCATTGCTGAATACCGTTTTCTCGGGTTTTGATGACCTCAGTGAAAAGTACGGCGTGGAAAAGATCAAGACGATAGGCGATGCCTATATGGTGGTGGGCGGACTCAATAACAGTAAATCCGATTACACCAACAACATAGCCGACCTGGCGCTGGAGATGCGTGATTTCGTGGCGAAGCATGCCGATCTGTCCAAATTCAAGCTGGGCATACACACCGGCATAGCAACCGGGCCGGTGGTCGCGGGCGTGATAGGCACCAAACGCTTCATCTACGATTTGTGGGGCGACACGGTGAACGTGGCGAGCCGGCTCACCGACGAGGCCATCGAAGGGGTGATCCAGGTGGACAAGACCACATACAATCGCATTCGCCACGACTATGCGTTCGAGCCGCCCGCTTCAGTTTCGATGAAGGGCAAGGGAGAAGTCACGATGTATCGCCTTACTTCTAGTCTGGCAGAAGACCGGCACGGTGCCAAAGTGGTGTCATTGAGACCCACTCAGGAAGGTTCTGCGACAGTTTCCCCCTGAATATTTCCCAGCAGCATTTCCCATAGTTTTCTGCATGCGGCGGTTTCGATCGTATCGCGCTCGATACGGCATGGCGACAGATTGTTAAGCCGCATGCGATGCTGTGTCTGGCGCAACTCCCGATAGAGCGCACCGGTCTGCGCGGCGATATCGGACGGAACAAGCCGCAGTTCCCCGGCCAGTTTCAGCAATGCCAGATTGCCGATATTGGCGCTTAACTGCGGGTATTGATGGGCGTAGGCCAGCACGATATATTGCACCATGAATTCGATGTCCACCATGCCGCCGCTGTCATGTTTGATGTCGAACAGGTTGCTGTCATTGCGGTGTCCATCGTGCATCTTCTGGCGCATCGACAGGATATCATTGCGTAACGTCACCAGGTCGCGCGGCTGGCACAGCACCTGCTGGCGGATATCTTCGAATGACGCGCCGACCTTGCTGTCTCCGGCGCTGAAGCGTGCGCGCGTCAATGCCTGATGTTCCCAAACCCAGGCATGCTGCAGCTGGTATTCGGCAAACGCCGAGATCGAGCTTACCAGCAAACCGCTTGCGCCATTCGGGCGCAGGCGCAGATCGATCTCATACAGGCGCCCGGATGAGGTATAGCTGCTCAGCATGGTGTTGATGCGCTGCGCCAGCCGCGAGTAATTTTCCTGTGCGTCGGGATGGTCGTCGTCATAAAGGAAAATCAAATCCAGGTCGGAGGCGTAGCCCAGCTCTCTGCCACCCAGTTTGCCGTACGCGATGATAGCGAAGCTGGGCTCATCGCGATGCCGCTTGCGCGCAGCCGCCCAACACAACCTCAGCACATGTTGCAGCAGCAGATCGGCCAGGTCGCTGAGATGGTCGCTGAGCGTTTCCAGTGGCAGCAAGCCTTGCAGGTCCATCGCCAGCAGGCGAAAGGTCTGCTCCTGCTGGATACGTCGCAGCACGTCCAGTTGTCGTTCTTCGTCACCGGCACAGTCATCAAGATGGTTTTGCAGATCATCGCCTATCTGTTGCCAATCCGGCTGTTGATACATCTCGCGTGCATCCAGCAGTTCGTCGAGCAATGCCGGATGCAGCGTCAGATATTCGCTCGCCCAGCTGCTGGCCGCAACCAGCGTGGTGAGGCGCTGCAATGCTGCCGGATATTCGGCGAGGAAGGCGAGGTAAGCGGCGCGGCGGCTGATCCCGTCCAGCATGACCAGCAATCTGGACAGCGTTCCATCCGGATCGCTGTGCTGCGCGCTCAGGGTGATGAATTGCGGAACCAGCTTGTCCAGCCTTTGCCTGCTCAGCTCGGGCAACTGCCGGTAGCGATTCCCGGCGCGCAGTTGCAGCAGGCGCTGCGTGCTGTCGGGCGCGGCGCGATAGCCCAGTTTTTCGAGATGCAGGCCCAACTCTTCGGCGCTGATGTCTTCGCGCCACAGTTGCGCGCCACCTTGCGCTTCCGGTTGCGCGCCGAAGATCTGCTCGAACTGCAGACTGACCAGCGCGCGATGGCGATCGAGCTCTGCCAGCAAGGCAGGGTAATCCGGGTAACCCATGGCAGCGGCGATGACTTCCCGGTCCGCGCTTTTTTCCGGCAATTCCTGGGTTTGCTGGTCATCCAGATATTGCAGCCTGTGTTCCAGATTGCGCAGGAAAACGTAGGCCGCATCGAGATCGGCAGCTACTTGAGCGGGTAGTTGACCGTTTTCCATCAACTGGCGCAACACGCGCTGGGTGGGGCGGATACGCAGCTTGGCTTCGCGCCCGCCGCGTATCAACTGGAATACCTGTGCGGTGAATTCGATCTCGCGTATCCCGCCGGGACCCAGTTTGATGTTGTTGAGGCGGTCGCGGCGCTGCACTTCCTGGCGGATCTGCGCGTGCAGGCTGCGCATCGAGTCGATTGCGCCAAAATCAAGATATTTGCGGAACACGAACGGTTGTATCAGTTGCATCAGTTCGGCGGTCTGCGGACTGTCCGCCGGGGCGATGACCCGCGCCTTGATCCATGCATAGCGCTCCCACTCGCGCCCCTGACTGAGCAGGTATTCCTCCAGTGCGGCAAAGCTCATCACCAGCGGGCCGCTGTCGCCGTAGGGGCGCAGCCGCATATCCACCCGGAACACATAACCATCGGCAGTGAGTTCGTTGATCAGGTTGATCAGTCTGCGCCCCATCCGGGTGAAGAATTCGTGGTTGCTCAGCCGGCGTGTTCCGTTCGTCTCGCCGTCCTCGGGATAAACGAAAATCAGATCGATGTCGGATGAGACATTCAGCTCGCCGCCACCCAGTTTACCCATGCCGATGACCAGCAATTCCTGTGGCTTGGAGCTCGCTTCACCCAGCGGGGTGCCGAATTGCACCCGCAAGTTCTCCATCAAACAGGCTTGGGCCAGTTGCACGCACTCTTCCGCAAGCGCGGTCATGGCTTGCATCACTTCGTTCAGATCGGCAAGACCATTCAGATCGCGCAGGATCAGCTTGACCATCACCTGTTTGCGCAACTTGCGCACGGCACCGGCCAACCCGGTTTCATCTGCCAGATCGTGCACGGACTGTTGCAGCAATGCCTGGATTTCAGCGCGGTTACAAGGCGTAGAGTAATTTACCCGCAACCAGTCCAGCAACGCCCGGTCCGATTCGAGCACCCGCCTTGCATAACGACTGCACTGCAGCGTCTTGTCCAACAAAGCGTCGGTTGCGGACTGTGAGCCGGTGGTATTCATAATGAGGGTCGTTGCAGCGCGGGGTTGTTCATGGCGCAGCTCGGAGAGTTTGCGGTATTCATGGATGAAGCTTCAAGTTAGAATGCGCATTGTCTTATGATTAGCCGCTGGTCGCCAGCTTTTCCGCGTGGGCACAAAACCGTGCCACCCACCCAAACGTCGACTAACGACTGGCAACCCGAATCCATTCACTGAATCCATGTTGAACTCTCTTCCGTCCCGAATGCTCCGGCTCTGTTTGAGCAGGCTGATACGAATTGCCGTCGTTGCATCGGCTGCCGTGGCTGTGCTGATCGCATTGGCCATCATTGTGCTGCGTTACTGGATATTGCCCGATATCGGGCAGTATCACGACAGGATCACGGCCTCATTGGCAAGTGCAATCGGCAGTCCCGTCACCATCGGCAAGATCGAGGGCGATTGGCAGGGCTTTCAACCGCGCCTCACTTTCACTGATTTGCGCATCCTGGATCAACAACTGCAACCCTCGCTGGTATTGCCGGGTATCAGCAGCAGCGTATCGTGGATGTCGCTGTTCAGTGCCGAATTGCGCCTGGCGAGCCTGGAAATCGACAGGCCGGAGTTGTTGATACGCCGGGATGCGCAGGGAAAATATTTTATCGGCAGCGTGGCACTGTCCGCGCAAGGCGGGGATAACAATTTGGCCGACTGGTTGTTGCATCAGTCGCGCATGGTGGTGCGTGATGCGCTGGTCGTCTGGGTGGATGAACGGCGTGGTGCGCCACCGCTGGTGCTGCGACAGGTCAATGTGCACATCGAGAATTTCTACAACCGGCATCGTTTTGCGTTGCGTGCCATACCGCCGGAAGACCTGGCGACCCCGCTGGATGTGCGCGGAGAGTTTCAGGGGGCAAGCTTTGATGACACCGGCAAGTGGCGCGGCCAGCTTTTCACCCAGCTTGATTACACCGATGTGACAGCATGGCGACCGTGGCTGGATATGCACGGCGAATTCAGCCGCGGGCGGGGGGCGCTGCGCGGCTGGCTGGATATTGAAGATGGCAGGGTGGCGCAGATCACCGCTGATCTGGAGTTGCGCGATGTGGTCACCAGGCTGGCCGAAGATGTGCCGGAAATGGCAATGATCGATTTGCGCGGTCGCGCAGCATGGCAGGCGGTGGCGGGCGGTTTTGAGATTTCCACCAGGCATCTGGCGATGCATTTGCAAAATGGGATCGAGTTGCACCCCACGGATTTCTATTTCCGAACCGGGGGAGCAGACGATGGGCAGTCCGCCGGCGGCGAGTTGCGCGCCAACCAGTTGCAATTGGAGACGCTCGCCAGTCTGGCCAAATATTTTCCGCTGGAAGCAGGCCTGCGCGCAAGGTTGGATGCCTACGCGCCGAGCGGCAAGGTTTCCAATCTGAATGTCCGATGGCAGGGCACCCCGGAAAAACCCGAGAGCTACAATATCAAGGGCCGCTTTGACAATCTCGGGTTGCGCCAGGTAGAAGGGATGCCGGGCTTTTCCGGTTTGACTGTGGATGTGGATGGCAGCCAGGCGGCAGGCCGGCTGAGCATCAATTCCCGTCATCTGGTCGTGGATGCCCCGGGCGTGATGCGTGAACCGCTGTCATTTGTCACCCTGACCGGACAGGGCGGCTGGCAACGCAAACGCGGGGAATTGTCGATCAATGTCGATAACATCGCCGTCGCCAATGAAGATCTGGCAGGCAATCTGTTTGGCAGCTATCAGACCCGGGCCGGCACCCTGGGCGTGCTCGATCTGACCGGCAGATTGACGCGTGGCGATATCAGGCGTGCCGCCCGATATACCCCGCTGATCGCGCTGGAAAAGGAGGGGAGTGACTGGCTGAACGGCGCACTGCTGGCGGGACACACCGAGGATTTTCGCATCCGCATCAAGGGCAATTTGAGCGACTTCCCCCTGGATGGAAGCAAGGACGTGCTGTTCGACATTGGCGGACATGCGCGGGATGCAGTGCTGGAATTCGGCAAGGATTGGCCGCGCATCGAAAACATCACCGGTGAATTTTTGATTCGCGGCAACAAGCTGGAAGTGAAATCGCCCTCCGCGACCATGCTCGGTGCGCGCTTGCAGAATGTCAGCGTCACTTTGCCCGACATGATGAGCGACGATCTGCCGCTGGAAATCAGAGGTGAAGCGCAGGCTGCCAGCAATGTGTTCCTGCGCTTCATCCAGCAGAGTCCGGTACGCGGCTACATAGACGGGTTTACCGACGGTATGACTGCCAGCGGCAATAGCCATCTGGCTCTGTTTGTGCGCATCCCGCTGCTGGGCAGCAAGCCGGTGCAGGTGTCCGGCAACATCCGGATGCAGGGTAACGATATCGCGCTGGGCGAAGCTGTGGGGTTGCGCAATACACGCGGGGTGTTGTCGTTCACCGAATCGGGTATGCAGGCCACTGGGGTGTCCGCAGAAATACTGGGCGGGCCGGCCCGCATCAATATGCAGAGTTCCGATAGCGGCGGGGTGCATGCCATCGTGCAGGGGCGCTGCGACCTGGATGCGTTGCGCAAAACAGAACCTCATCCGCTGCTGAATTATCTGCGTGGGGGTGCGGAATGGGATGCCGACATCAGCGTGGTGAAAAAATCCGCACAGGTGATCGTTAAATCCGATCTGCAGGGTATCCGTTCCAGTTTGCCGCAACCTTTCGCAAAACGCGCCGACGAAGTGATGCCGGTGCGACTGGAAAAAAGCGGTGGCAGCGATGGCCGGGATATCATTTCCGTCCAACTGGGCAAGCTGCTCAGCGCACGAATGGAGCGACGCGAAGAAAACGGCGCGATGCTCATCAAGCATGGCACCATCGATTTGGGTGATCTGTCCAAGTCGAGGGATATCCCGGGCAGGCTGGAAACTTCGAGAGGCAAGGCGGGTGTGTGGCTGCGGGGCAGCTTGCCGGTGCTGTCGATACAAGGCTGGGAAGGGTTGACAGGCAGCGCCGGAGGATCGGGAGTTGCACTGCCGATCGCCGGTGCGAACCTGCACATCGATAAACTTGACGGCTATGGCATGGCCGTCAGGAATCTGCGTATCGATGCCGCAAAGCGGGGCGAAGCATTGGCTGTACAGTTGGCTGGCAGCATGCTGAGCGGGGAAATGGTATGGCAGCCGCACGGCTATGAAAAGGGCGGCAAACTCAGCGCGCGTTTGCGCAACCTGTGGGTGGATGACGAACCGCCATCCGTTTCGGCCAAACCCGAAAAATCCACGCCGACTGACCAGGCTGGACAGGCTGTTTTGACGCCGCCGCAGCAACTGCACCCCGGTGATCTGCCCGCATTGGAGATCGCAATCGAGAATCTGCAGGTAAAGGGCAAGCACATCGGCCGTTTCGAATTGGTCGGCCACCCCGATGCCGCGGATTGGCGGCTGCGCCGGCTGCGCATCACCAACCCCGACGGCTCGCTGATGGGTGACGGGACCTGGTATGGCGCTTCGCCCTCGATCGAAAGCGGAAATTTTGTGCCCGGTCCGGCCAACGACGAATTCAAATTCCCGCCGGGCGGGATAGACAAGGGCGGCTCGCAAAGCCAGGTGAATCTGCAACTGGAGATCAGCGATGCCGGAAAGATCCTGGCGCGTTCCGGCTATCCGAATACCGTCAAGGGTGGCAGCGGAAAGCTGGCAGCGAATCTGACCTGGGACGGCACACCGGACGAATTCAACTATGCCAGTTTGAACGGCAGTCTCAAGCTGGATACCAGCAAGGGGCGTTTTATAAAAATGGAGCCTGGCATCGGGAAATTGCTCAGCGTTCTCAGTTTGCAGGCGCTGCCCAAGCACATCACGCTGGATTTCAACGACGTGTTCAGTGCAGGCTTCCAGTTCGACAACATCAATGGCAATGCGACGATCAAGAACGGTGTGATCGACACTCAGGATTTCCACATCGACGGTTCGTCTGCCAAGGTGACATTGAAAGGCAGCGTGGACCTGAACGATGAGACACAGAATTTGCGGGTTCGGGTATTGCCTACCATCGGGGACAGCGTGTCTTTGATCGGGGCTTTTGCCGCCGGACCCGCTGTGGGTATAGGTACCTTCATCCTGAACAAGGTATTGGGCAATCCGCTCGATAAGTTGGTGTCATTTGAATACAATGTGAGCGGCACCTGGAGCGACCCCAACGTGGTCAAGGTCGGAGCAGTCCAACCGAATCAAAATAACACGAGCGAATAGGAAAAAGATCATGTCAGTAGGGGATACCACACAGCAACGCATAGCCGCACAGCTCAACGCCTTCAAGGTCGCTGCCGTGCAGATGGCTTCGGGGCCCAATGTGGCGGGCAACATCAGCGAGGCGCGCCGCCTGATCGCCAAAGCCGTTGCGCAGGGAGCGCGCCTGGTGGTGCTGCCGGAATTTTTTGCCATCATGGGCATGGGCGAACAGGACAAGGTTGCGGTGCGCGAGCAGCCGGGGCAGGGGCCGATCCAGTCCTTTCTCAGTGAAACCGCGCGGCAGCACAAGATATGGCTGGTGGGCGGGTCGATCCCGCTGGTTGCCGACGCGCCGGACAAGGTGCGCAACAGCTGCCTGGTGTTCGATGAGCAGGGCAAACAAGTGGCGCGCTACGACAAGATCCATTTGTTCAATCTGGAGCTGGGCAACGAGAGTTATGAGGAAGCCAGGACCATAGAGCCGGGCAATCAGGTCGTGGTGGTGGACAGCCCGTTCGGGCGCATCGGGTTGGCGATCTGCTACGACTTGCGCTTCCCCGAGCTGTTCCGCTCGATGAAGAATGTGGACATCATCGTGCTGCCATCCGCGTTCACCGAGACTACCGGCAAGATGCACTGGGAAGTACTGGCGCGCGCGCGCGCCATTGAAAATCTGTCCTACGTGATCGCCTCCGCGCAGGGTGGCTACCATGTCAACGGGCGGGAGACACATGGCAACAGCATGATCATTGATCCGTGGGGGCGCGTGCTCGACAGATTGCCGCGCGGTTCCGGCGTGGTGATGGCAGATGTGAACCCGTCCTATCAGGCCAGCCTGCGCGCCAGCCTGCCCGCGCTGTCGCACCGCGTTTTATTCAGATGCGAACAATGAACAGCGTGCCGCAGAAAGAGTCCTTCGATACGCTGTTCGCTACCGCGCAGCAATCCCTGCTGGTGCCTTATTCGATAGGCGCGGGCCATATCGAGCAAGTGTTCGCCAGCATGATGGTTCACCGTCTCGACTATGCCGATCTGTATTTTCAGTACAGCCGCGCCGAGAGCTGGTCGCTGGAAGAGGGCATCGTCAAGTCCGGCAGCTTCAACATCGATCAGGGCGTCGGCGTGCGTGCGGTGAGCGGCGAGAAGACCGCCTTCGCCTATTCCGACGACATCAGCCTGAACGCGCTGGACAGTGCGGCGCGGGCGACGCGCGCGATCGCCAGACAGGGCGGCACCCAGACCGCGCCGCTGCTGCATCACGGCTCGCGGCGCCAGATCTATCTGGCGCATGACCCGATCGCCAGTCTCAAGGATGCCGAAAAAGTCGCAATGCTGGAGCGGCTCGAAGGCTATGCGCGTGCGCTCGATCCGCGCGTGGTGCAGGTGATGGCGGGACTGGCCGGCGAATACGAAGTGGTGATGGTGGCGCGCAGCGACGGCCTGATGAATGCCGACATCCGCCCGCTGGTTCGCCTGTCGGTAACGGTCATCATCGAGAGCAACGGCAAGCGCGAACAGGGTTCTGCCGGCGGCGGCGGACGTTTCGATTACGCTTATTTCGACGATGCGATGCTGCGCAAATATGCCGCGCAGGCGGTGCACCAAGCGGCGACCAATCTGGATGCCGCGCCCGCCCCGGCGGGCAACATGACCGTGGTGCTGGGCAACGGCTGGCCGGGCATCCTGCTGCACGAAGCGATCGGCCACGGCCTGGAAGGCGACTTCAACCGCAAAGGCAGTTCGGCGTTTTCCGGGCGCATCGGTGAGCGCGTCGCGGCACCGGGCGTCACCGTGGTGGACGACGGCACACTGGCGACCCGGCGCGGCTCGTTGCAGATGGACGACGAAGGCAATGCCACGCAATGCACCACGTTGATCGAGAACGGCATCCTGAAAGGATATTTGCAGGACAGCCTGAATGCGCGTTTGATGGGTGTGCCGCTCACCGGCAACGCGCGGCGCGAATCCTATGCGCACATCCCGATGCCGCGCATGACCAACACGTACATGCTGAACGGCGACAAAGACCCGCAGGAGATCATCGCCTCGGTGAAGCACGGCCTGTACGCGGTGAATTTCGGCGGCGGGCAAGTGGACATCACCAGCGGCAAGTTCGTGTTCTCCACCGCCGAGGCCTACATGATCGAAGACGGCAAGATCACCCATCCGGTGAAAGGCGCGACCCTGATCGGCAACGGGCCCGACGTGCTGACGCGCATTTCGATGATCGGCAACGACATGGCGCTCGACCCCGGTGTCGGCACCTGCGGCAAGGAAGGCCAGAGTGTGCCGGTCGGGGTGGGGCAACCCACGGTAAGGATAGACGGGCTGACGGTGGGCGGGACGGCCTGATGTTTTATGTCGACCTTTTTTCCGCGCTTGCCCGCCACAAGGTGCACTACCTGCTGATCGGAGGCTTGGCTGTTTCGTTGCATGGTGTGGAACGTGCCACGATGGATGTGGACATCACCGTCGCGATGAACCAGGACAACCTGGCATCCTTGATCGAAGCCGCCAGGGAACTCAAGCTGTCACCGGTGTTGCCCGTCCCGCTTGAATCGCTCCGTGATCTGGAATTGTTGCGTCAGTGGCATACGGAGCGCCACCTCGAAGCATTCGCGCTGCGCAGCGCAGATTTGGCCGGGGTCACTGTCGATGTGCTGCTGTTTCCGCCCGTTGAATTCTCCGGTATGGCATCCCGTGCCGAAGTATTCAAGGTAGCGAATACCGACATTCAAGTGGTGTCCATTGATGACCTGATCGCACTCAAACAGGCGGTCGGACGCCCGATAGATATTATTGATATCGAACATCTGAAACGGATTAAAACGCAATGAAAACAGATTTTCCGCCCGGCGACCGCACCTACTATGTCAGTGACGAACGCCTGCGCGCATTCCGGCAGCTTACCCCGGAGCAAAAGTTGCGTTGGGTAGAAGAGCTCGCGACGTTTTTGAGGATGGCGAAAATCAGCAGGGAGAAGTCGCAGGAAATTTTGAAGCAAGGGTGACCATTATAATCCGGCGCAATGCTCGCTGGTTATTGCGCCCGTGCTTGAGATTCGCATGCGACCCGCAAGTACACGGAGGGGTGGGTGAATGACATGATGGAATACATCTTTTTCGATGCCGGGCTGCGCGACAGTTTTGTGGAGCATGCACAAGGCATGGGAGTGGATTGCGTCTTGCAGGACGACAGCATGGGTTTGGTCGTCGCAGTGCCGGAAGATCTGGACGATGAGTTGATGGACGCGCTGGAGGCGCGCTACGACGAATTGCAGCAGGACCAATCCCGTCTGGAGTTGTCCGAAGGCGGGTTCAAGCGGCTGGCCGGGTTCCGTTTCGATCTGCCGGATGGACGTTCCTGCATGGTGCCGTTGCAAACAGAAATGGCCAACCGGCTGCTGGCCAGCTTCAGCATGGAAGAGATACAGGCGCTGTTCGGCGAGGTTGCGCGCAGAGCGCTGAACCCCACCGAAGACCGGTTGTGCCAGTTGCTGTCCGATGTTCAAGCGGAAATTTGACGGATACTCGCAACAGGATTTCTATATTTTTCAGACAGGAAACAACGATGGATGTGAAAGACAGCAATGGCAACCTGCTCAAAGAGGGCGACTCGGTGCAGGTCATCAAGGACCTAAGGTGAAAGGCTCCTCCGTCACGTTAAAAAGAGGAACAGTGATCAAGAACATCCGCCTCGGCGAGGGCGATGAAGCCGTCGAGGGCAATTCCGACAAGGTCAAGGGATTGCGGCTGAAACCGGAATTCTTGAAAAAAGTTTAACGGGGCGAACGGGTGTCGGGTTGAAACCCGACCTACGGTATAATTCGCATCCATGAAAATCCTGCGCGGACTCTATTCTCCTGATTCCCAGCCCGTTGCGCTCACCATCGGTAATTTCGACGGGGTGCATCTGGGCCATCAGGCGTTGCTGAAGGAATTGCGCGCAGCCGGGCAGGCGCGCGGCTTGCCAACGGCGGTGGTGATCTTCGAGCCGCATCCGCGCGAGTTTTTCACGCCGCAGCAGGCTCCGACAAGGCTTACCAGTTTGCGCGAGAAGCTCGAGTTGTTTGCCGTGCTGGGCGTAGACCGTGTGCATGTGTGCCGTTTCAACGAACGATTTGCGCAGATGAGTGCGGCGAATTTCATCAATGCGCTGTATGAAAAACTGTCGGCCAGATTCGTGCTGATCGGCGATGATTTTCGTTTCGGCAGCGGACGCGGCGGCGATTTCGCGCTGATGGAAAAAATCGGTGTGCAACTCGGTTTTGCGGTGCAGTCGGTCAGTAGTGTGACCCATGACGGGGTGAGGATTTCCAGCACGGCGATACGTGCGGCGCTGGTGGCCGGGCAGATGCGCACCGCGCAGCGTTATCTGGGGCGGCACTACAGCATCAGCGGCCGGGTGGTGCATGGCGACGGGATGGGGCGCAAGCTGGGTTTTCCCACCGCGAACATCCAGTTGAAGCACAACCGCCCGCCGCTGTCCGGTATCTTCGTGGTGCAGGCGCATGCCGAAGGTCTGGGAGTGCTGCAGGGCGTGTCCAGCCTGGGCGTGCGGCCAACCGTGAAGCATGATGCAAAACCGGTTCTGGAGGTGCACCTGTTCGAGTTTGGTCAACAGATCTATGGCAAACATATGCGCGTGGAGTTTTTGCACAAGCTGCGCGATGAGGAAAAATATCCCGATGTGGCAACGCTGACACGGCACATCGCGCTGGATGTGGAGCACGCAAGGAAATGGTTCGAGCAACATGACTGATTACCCGGGATAACCGATTCGAAATGACTGACTATAAAGACACGCTGAATTTGCCCGATACCCCGTTCCCGATGCGCGGCGATCTCGCCAGGCGCGAGCCGCAAATGCTGGCGCGCTGGCAGGCCCAGCAGCGCTATCGGCAGATACGCTCGGCCAAGCAGGGCAAGCCGAAATTCATCCTGCATGACGGCCCGCCCTATGCGAACGGCGACATCCATATCGGCCATGCGGTTAACAAGATACTCAAGGACATCATCATCAAGAGCAAGACGCTGGCCGGTTTCGATGCGCCCTATGTGCCGGGCTGGGATTGCCATGGCCTGCCGATCGAGTTGCAGGTGGAGAAGAAACACGGCAAGGCGATCCCGCCCGCGCAGTTCCGCGCACTGTGCCGCGCCTACGCCGCCGAGCAGATCGGGCGGCAGAAAAAAGACTTCATCCGCCTCGGCGTGCTGGGCGACTGGGATCATCCTTATCTCACCATGGACTTCAAGACTGAGGCGGACATCATGCGCGCGCTCGGCAACATCTATCAGCGCGGCTATTTGTATCAGGGTTACAAGCCGGTGAACTGGTGCCTGGATTGCCAATCGGCGCTGGCCGAAGCGGAGGTCGAATACGAGGACAAGAACTCGCCCGCGATCGATGTGGGTTTCGAGGTGCAAGACAAAGGCGCACTGGGCAAGGCATTCGGGGTGTCCTTGCCGGGTGATGCCAGGGTATACGCGGTGATCTGGACCACCACCCCGTGGACCTTGCCCGCCAATCAGGCGGTCTGCGTGCACCCGAACCTGCAATACGACCTGATCAAGACTCCCAGGGGTTATCTGATACTGGCATTTGATCTTGCGGCTTCATGCCTGTCACGCTACCAGTTGGGAGGCAGCAATGACCGGGGCGATGGCCTCGCAGCCACCTGCAAGGGTGCGGCGCTGGAAGGGTTGTTGCTGCAACACCCGTTCTATGAGCACAGCGTGCCGATCATCTGCGGCGACCACGTCACGCTGGAAGCCGGTACAGGCCTGGTGCATACCGCACCGGCCCACGGTCTGGACGATTATTTCGTCGGCCAGAAATACAATCTGCCTACCGACAATCCGGTCGGCGACGACGGCAAGTTCGCCGCCGATCTGCCTTTGGTCGGCGGGCTGTTCGTGTGGAAAGCCAATGATGTGGTGATAGATGCGCTGCAAACCAGCGGGCATTTGTTACACCTGGAAAAAGTGCAGCATAGCTATCCGCACTGCTGGCGGCACAAGACCCCGATCATCTTCCGTTCCACGCCGCAGTGGTTCATCGGTATGGATAACGTCGGGCTTGCCGGTGCTGCCGACGCTGAAAAACTGGTGCAGGAAAAGCGTGAGCATGGTGCGGCGCAGACGCGGCATGATGGATCGAGCTTGCGCGTGCTTGCCAATCAGGCCGTGGCAGCCACGCAATTTTTCCCGTCCTGGGGACGGGCCCGCCTTGAAGCGATGATCGAGAATCGCCCCGACTGGTGCGTGTCGCGCCAGCGCAACTGGGGAGTGCCGATGCCGTTGTTCGTGCACCGTGAAACCGGCCAGCCGCACCCGCGCACGCCGGAATTGCTGGAGCAGGTGGCCGGGCTGGTCGAGCGCGACGGCATCGAGGCATGGTTCAGCCTGAACTCGGTGGACTTGTTGGGCGCGGACGCGGAGCACTACAGGAAACTTACCCATACCCTGGACGTGTGGTTCGATTCGGGAGTCACCCATGCATCCGTGTTGCAGCGCAGGCCGGAATTGCGCTCGGACTCCGGCCTATATCTGGCAGACCTGTACCTGGAAGGTTCCGACCAGCACCGCGGCTGGGTCCAGTCCTCGCTGCTCACCGGTTGCGCGATCAATGGCCGCGCGCCTTTCAAGGCTTTGCTGACGCACGGCTTCGTGGTCGACGGCAGCGGGCACAAGATGTCGAAGTCCAAGGGCAACGTGATCGCGCCGCAGAAGATCTTCGACACGCTGGGTGCCGACATTCTGCGCCTGTGGGCCGCAGCCACCGATTACTCCGGCGAACTGACCATCTCCGACGAGATACTCAAGCGTGTGGTGGAAAGCTACCGGCGCATCCGCAATACCCTGCGTTTCCTGCTGGCCAACATCGCCGACTTTGATGTGAAGCGCGACGCCATGCCAGTCGAAAAATGGCTGGAGATCGATCGTTATGCGCTGGCGCTGACACAGCGGCTGCAAGACGAAGTGCGCGCCGATTACGGGTGCTACGAGTTCCATCTGATCGCGCAAAAATTGCAGACTTTCTGTTCCGAAGATCTGGGCGGCTTCTATCTGGATATTCTGAAGGACCGCCTGTACACCGCCGCGGCAGGCTCCGCCGCGCGCCGTTCCGCACAGAATGCGCTGTATCACATCACCCACAGCCTGGTGCGTCTGATCGCGCCTATCCTGAGCTTTACTGCCGAGGAGGCGTGGGAGGTGTTGAGCGGCAATGATGAACACAGTGTGTTCTTGGGCGAATGGTACAAATTGCCCGACGCACAGATGGATGGGGATGCGATCGACGCATGGTTGAAGATCACAGCCTGGCGCGCCAGGGTGAACAAACAGCTTGAGGAAGCGCGTGCCGCCGGACTGATCGGCTCGGCGCTGGCCGCTGAAGTGGATGTCAATGTGGCAGGCGCAGATTACGCTGTGCTGGCGCGACTCGGCGAAGACTTGCGCCTGGTGTTCATCACCTCGCGTGCCACCGTGCATCGCGTGGCAACGGAAGCGGAACACCATATCGATGTCTCCGCCAGTCTGCATGACAAGTGCGGGCGCTGCTGGCATTACCGCGAAGATGTCGGCGCAGATGCCCGGCACCCGACGCTGTGCGGCCGTTGTGTGAGCAATCTGTACGGCAGCGGTGAAGAGCGGCGTTATGCTTAGTCGCTGGCTGGGGTTGAGCGCGCTGGTGATAGTCCTCGACCAGTTGAGCAAGGCGTGGATCACCAGCCACTTCAGTTATGGAGAAAACCTTTACGTCCTTGGCGTGTTCAATCTGGTGCTGGCGCATAATACCGGTGCGGCATTCAGTTTTCTCAGCGATGCGGGCGGGATGCAGCGCTGGCTGTTCAGCGTCATTGCCGTCGTTGCGTCAGTTTGGATCATATGGCTGCTGCGCAGACATGCCACACAAACACTGTTCGCCCTGGCGTTGAGCATGATACTTGGCGGTGCGCTGGGCAATCTGATCGATCGCATGGCGTATGGTTATGTGGTGGACTTTTTGCAGTTCCACTGGAATGAGCATTATTTTCCGGCGTTCAACCTTGCCGATTCCGCGATCACCTGCGGTGCAGTTATTTTGATTTTGGACAGTTTCACGGAGAAGAAACATGGAACTGCTGCTGGCTAATCCGCGCGGCTTTTGCGCCGGGGTCGATCGCGCCATAGAGATCGTGGAGCGCGCCCTGGAACTGCACGGCGCGCCGATCTACGTCCGCCACGAAGTGGTACACAACAAATTCGTCGTGGATGGTTTGCGCCAGAAGGGCGCGATCTTCATCGAGGACCTGGCCGATGTGCCCAGCGGCAGCATCCTGATCTTCAGCGCCCATGGAGTGTCGCAGGCAGTGCGCCATGAGGCCGAAGCGCGAGGGTTGACGGTGTTCGATGCGACCTGTCCGCTGGTGACCAAGGTGCATATCGAAGTGTCGCGCCTTCGTGACAAGAACAAAGAGATCATCATGATCGGCCACAAGGGACATCCCGAAGTGGAAGGCACCATGGGCCAATCCGACGGCGGCATGTATCTGGTGGAAACGCCGGAGCAGGTCGCACGTCTCAAAGTGAGCGACGAGCACAATCTGGCTTATGTCACGCAAACCACGCTGTCGGTGGATGATGCCAGCACGATCATTGCGGCACTGAAGACGCGCTTTCCGTTCATCACCGGCCCGAAGAAGGACGATATCTGCTACGCCACGCAAAACCGCCAGGATGCGGTGAAGATGCTGGTCAAACAATGTGATGTGGTAGTCATCGTGGGTTCGCCGAACAGCTCGAATTCCAACCGCTTGCGCGAAGTCGCCGCGAATGTCGGTGTGCCCTCCTATCTGGTGAACGATGCCGGGGAACTGCAGCCCGAGTGGTTTGCCGGCAAGCAGCGGGCGGGCATCAGCGCGGGAGCTTCCGCGCCGGAAGTACTGGTGCAGGGCGTGATCGCCCGGCTGGAAAAAATGGGCGGGACAAAAGTGATCGAGTTGCAGGGCATCGTCGAGAACGTGGTGTTCCCCTTGCCCAGGACACTCATCCCCATCGCGGCGAAATCCTGAATCATCCACGGAAAAATTCCTGACAAGTGCAAACGGATTTTCTGATCGTCGGCGGCGGTGTGATCGGCCTGACCAGCGCGCAATCGCTGCTGCAGGCGGGTTATCGCGTGACGCTGGTCGAGCGCGGCCCGGTCGGACAGGAAGCATCCTGGGCGGGCGGCGGCATCCTCTCGCCACTGTGCCCGTGGGATTACCGGGAGGCAGTCACGCGCCTCGCGCAGCGCGGCATGGGCATGTTCAGCGAGGCCGCCGCCATGCTGCATGCCGCCACCGGCATCGACCCGGAATATCAGCGCTGTGGCATGCTGCTGTTACCGCCATTTCAGCAGGAACGAGCCGCGCAATGGTGTGCACAGCACCGGTTTGCGTTGCAACCGGCGAGCCTTGCCGACCACTTGCCTGCCCAGCATGGCAAGGAATACCGGGGTAACGGGCTGCTGTTGCCGGAAGTCGCGCAGGTGCGCAATCCGCGCCTGCTGCACGCGCTGCGTGCGCATGTGGAAATGCTCGGCGGCGTGATCCTCGAACATCATGAAGTGCAGAAGTTCGAGCTGGTTGGCGACCGGGTCACCGGATTGCGAACCACGCAAGGCAAGCTCGGCGCGGATGCATGCATCATTGCGGCCGGCGCATGGAGCAAGGTGCTGCTCGGAGAGCACGCACTAGCCATGGACATCCGACCGGTTCGCGGACAGATTTTATTGTTCAAGTTCGATGCACCGCCATTCCGGCAGATCCTGCTCAAGGAAAACCTCTACTTCATTCCGCGCCGCGACGGCCATGTGCTGGTGGGCAGCACGCTGGAAGATGTCGGCTTCGACAAATCCACCACCGCCGAGGCACGCGACAGCCTGTTGCAGCGCGCGAGAGAGATATTCCCGGATTGGCGCGATCGTGTTCCGGTGCGGCATTGGGCCGGTTTCCGCCCCGGTTCTCCGGACAACATCCCGACCATCGGACGCCATCCGCAGCTGACCAACCTCTATGTCAACAGCGGACATTTCCGCTACGGCGTCACCATGTCACCGGCCAGCGCGGAATTGCTGCTCAACGAGATCGAAGGCAAACCGCAACCGTTGCCGATGGAAGAATACCGCTGGCACTGACCGAAACGCGTTCCCGATAATCACTGCTGTCAGTGCTGGAGTAGCAGCGTTGGTTGATCTCCCTGTCAATAAATGCCAGAGGAGGATTTTCAGAATCGCAATTCAACTTGCAGTTGAATCACAATTTTGTCTTTGGAGTAGTCGCCGCGTATTCATCCATCACGGCCGCTATTTTTTGATTGCGGGTGTTGATGGTTTCGTCGCCGATGTTTTTATTTCTGTTTTTTGGACGGGCGTCGGGTTGCGGAATTCCTTCCCGCTGTATGCCCTGCTGTTTGACAGGCAAGGGAACCGCGCACAGGGCTTCGACGTACAAACGCATCCGTTCAGTGACTTTCCAGCGCTTGTTATCGCCCGCGATTTCAAGTAATCCCGCATCGGCAAATTCACGGTGAATTTGTGCGGCGGCATCACTGTCGCGCCCTGTGTAGGCAGCCGCATCGGAATCCCGAGACTTGGAATAGTGCAGCGCAATTTCAATATGTAATGGTGTCATTCCGTCACCTGTCGTATCGCTTGCCATGCTCCCTCCTTGCCGGTCAGTCCCACAAGTAAAACCACGTTCCATAGCCACCAACGAGAAAAACTCTCCGCGACATTTGGATCCCTTGCGCCCGATGATCTTGCCTGTTGAAATATAACAGAAAATCCGGCACGCCTCCTTTGCCACTTGAGGAATACCGCTGGCATTAGTCGCGGCGCGTCCTCTATAATCCCCGGCGTTCATGCTGGAGTAGCTCAGTTGGTAGAGCAACGCACTCGTAACGCGTAGGTCGGAGGTTCGATTCCTCTCTCCAGCACCATCTGAAAACAGGTCGAAGCCCTGATCATTCAGTCAACGGCTCCAGCCCAGTATCCTGAGGAATTCGCATGACTCCTTCTGCACCCCGTGAAACTAGCCACCTCCTGAAATACCTCGGCTTTTTCATTTTGCTGTCGCTGCTCGCGATCGCGGCCTGGTATTTCATGCGCGCCGAACCGGTGCGCGTGCAGTTGGTCAAGGTTGAGCGCGGGTTGGTGGAAGCGACGGTGAGCAACACCCGCGCCGGAACGGTCAAGGCATGCCGTCGCGCCAAGCTTGCCCCGCCGGCGGGAGGCCAGATCGCGCAATTGCTGGTGAAAAAGGGGCAGCGCGTCAAAGCCGGACAAGTGCTGCTGGAGTTGTGGAACAACGACCTGGAAGCGCAGCAGCGTTTGGCGCGGGAGCAGCTCGGCACGGCACAGACCCAGGCGCACCAGGCTTGTGTGCAGGCGGAGTTGGCCGAAACGGAAGCCGAGCGTGCGCTCCAGTTGAAAGAGCGCGGATTTATCTCCCCGGAAGGATGGGATCAAAAAGTATCTGCTGCCAAGGTCAGCCGTGCCGGTTGTGAAGTCGCGCGCAGTCAAATCGAGCAGAGCCGTTCCCGGATCGCCGTGGCGAATGCCGGTTTGCAGCGCATGGTGCTGCGTGCGCCGTTTGACGGCATCGTGGCGGACATAAGCGGCGAACTGGGCGAATACGCCACGCCATCGCCGCCCGGCATTCCGACGCTGCCGGCGATCGACCTGATCGATGACAGTTGCATGTTCGTCAGCGCGCCCATCGACGAAGTGGATGCGGCCAACGTCAAGGCGGGGCAGGCGGGGCGCATCACCCTCGATGCGATCAAGGGCAAGACCTTCGCCGGCACTGTCAAGCGCGTTGCGCCCTATGTGCTGGAACTGGAGAAGCAGGCGCGCACCGTGGAAGTCGAAGTGGAGTTCCTCGAGCCGCCCGGCGCGGAAAATCTATTGGTAGGCTACAGTGCCGATGTGGAAATCGTCCACGCAGCGCATGACAATGTGCTGCGCATTCCCACGCAAACCATGCTGGAAGGCAAGCGCGTATTGCTTTACCAAGCCGGAGTGCTTGAAGAGCGGGCTGTGACTACGGGATTGGCCAACTGGGATCAAACCGAGATCGTCTCCGGATTGAACGAGGGCGACCAGATCGTGCTGACACTTGATCGTGATGGTGTGAAGAGCGGGGCTCGCGTGCAGCCGGAAGTCAAGAAGTGAAACGTGAAGGTAAAGCTGTGAAACGTGAAACGTCAAACTTCTCCCGCAGGCCCTCGCTGCGCTCTCCCCTTGCCAGGGGAGGGACTACCTGCCTCCCTTCTGGCAAGGGGGGACAGAGGGGGGGTGGTTTTGACGTTCCACCTTTCGCCTTTCACCTTTCACGCATTACAAAATGATCCAGCTAGACCAGGTCAGTCGCAGCTTTACGGTCGGCGACCAGCAAGTCGCCGCGTTGCGCGACATCGATCTGAGTATCGCGGCGGGTGATTATGTCTCCATCATGGGGCCGTCCGGTTCCGGAAAATCCACGCTGCTCAATCTGATCGGTTTGCTGGATCGCCCGAGTTCCGGCACCTACAAGCTGGATGGCGGAAACGTCACCGCGCTGGATGATGTGCAACAAGCAAAGGTCCGCAGCGAAAAGATCGGCTTCGTGTTCCAGTCGTTCCATCTGGTGCCGCGCCTCACCGCGGCGATGAACATCGAGCTGCCGATGATGCTGGCGGGCATCCCGCCCGAAGAGCGCAGGGAGCGCGTGGCGAAGCTGGTGGAGAACTATGGCCTGAGGGACAGGGCGGACCACAGGCCGGACCAGCTTTCCGGCGGGCAACGCCAGCGCGTGGCGATCGCGCGCGCCACCAGCATGCACCCCGCCGTGCTACTGGCCGACGAGCCGACCGGAAATCTCGATCAGACCACCGGCAAGGAGGTGATGAACCTGCTCGAACAACTGGTCGAGCAAAAGGTCGCCTTGATCGTGGTGACCCACGATCCGGTCATCGGCAGTCGTGCCGCGCGGCAGATACACATGGTGGATGGACAGATCATCAGCGAGACCAAATCATCGGCGGGCACATGAATCCGGGAAAAACTTTTCACCACGGAACACACGGAACACACGGAACACACGGAACACACGGAATACACGGAACACACGGAATACACGGAATACACGGAAGAAGAACAATGAATCAATATTGTTTTGTATCCATTCATAGAGTGGCTGCACGGAACCCGCAGACCTTTCACACACCCACAATACCGGTGTCGCATTTTTCCGTGTATTCCGTGGTTAAAAATGGGGTTGATTCCAGATGAGGCTCATCGACGTCGCGCAATTCGCCACCGGCAGCCTGCGCGGCAGCCCGGCGCGCACCTTGCTGATGATGCTGGCGATGTCCATCGGCGTCGCGGCGGTGGTGGTGCTTACAGCCCTCGGTGAAGGCGCGCGCCGTTATGTGGTGGACCAATTCTCCTCGCTCGGCACCAACCTGGTGATCGTGTTGCCTGGGCGCACCGAGACGGCGGGCATCGGTCCCGGCATGTTGCTCGGGCAGGTGCCGCGCGAGATCTCGCTGGACGATGCGCAGGCGATCCTGCGCAGCCGTGCTGTCAAGCGCATCGCGCCGCTGACCGTCGGCTCCGCGATGCTGTCGCGCGGCGCACTGAACCGCGAAGTGGTGGTGCTCGGTTCGACTTCCGATTTGCTGGAGGTGCGGCACATGAGCATGGGGCTGGGAAGATTCCTGCCGCCGGGCGACATCCACGAAAGCGCTTCGGTGTGCGTGCTGGGCAACCAGATGAAGCGCGAATTGTTCGGCAACGAGCAGGCAGTGGGGCAGTGGGTGCGGCTTGGCGACCGGCGTTTCCGTGTCATCGGCGTGCTGGCACAGCAAGGTGAATCGATGGGGATGCGCACTGACGAACTGGTGATCGTGCCGGTCGCGTCCGCGCATCAGTTGTTCAACACGTCCGGTCTGTTCCGCATCCTGATCGAGGCGAACAGTCGCGATGTCATCGAACAGGCCAAGCATGACGCCGAAGAGATCATGTTCCAGCGCCACAGCGGCGAAAAGGATGTGACGGTGATCACGCAGGATGCCGTGCTCGCCACCTTCGACCGTATCCTCACCGCGCTGACCATGGCGGTGGGCGGCATCGCCGCGATCGGCCTGGCGGTGGCTGGGGTGCTGATCATGAATGTGATGCTGATCGCCGTGGCGCAGCGCGTCAGGGAGATCGGCCTGCTCAAGGCGCTGGGCGCACCCGGCAAGCAGATACGCGCCTTGTTCTTCGCCGAAGCGGCCTTGCTCTCGGCTATCGGCAGTGTGGCCGGGCTGGCGTTGGGCTATGCGGGCAGTTTCATCATCGGCCGGATATATCCCAGCCTGCCGGTCTCGCCGCCATGGTGGGCGGTGCTCGCGGCCTGTGTCACGGCGCTGGGCACGGGCATCATGTTCAGCGTGTGGCCTGCGCGGCGCGCTGCGCGGCTCGATCCGGTCGCGGCATTGGCGGGGAGGTGACAAGCCCATGATCTTTCGCGACATGATGGCGCTGACCACCTCAAGCTTCCTGTCCTACAAGATGCGCAGCTTCCTCACCGGGCTGGGCATCGCCATCGGCATCACGGCGGTGATTCTGCTGACTTCCATCGGCGAGGGTTTGCACCAGTTCGTGCTGGCGGAATTCTCGCAGTTCGGCACCAACATCATCACCATCCAGCCGGGCAAGACCCAGACGCAAGGCGGCAACGTCGGCGTGTTCGGCTCGGTCAGGCCGCTGTCACTGGAAGATGCGGATGCGCTGCGCCACTTGCCTTATGTTGAGAACGTCAACCCGAGTGTGATGGGTAATGCCGAGTTGCGCGCCAATGGCAAGACGCGGCGCACCACGGTATTCGGTGAAGGGCGCGATTTTGCCAAGTCGTTCACGATGAAAGTGCAGAGCGGCAGTTTCTGGCCCGACGAGGATAACGAGCAGGCTCGGGCGCTGGTGGTACTCGGTGCGAAGGTGAGTCAGGAGCTGTTCGCGGGACAGAATCCGCTCGGGAGTTACCTGCGCGTCGGCGGGCAACGCTTTCGCGTGATCGGCGTGATGGAGCCGAAAGGGCAGGTGCTGGGACTCGATCTGGACGATGCCGTGTTCATCCCGGCAGCGCGTGCGATGGAACTGCTCAACCGGCCGGGACTGATCGAGGTGCAGGTGAGCTATCGCGCCAGCGCCGATGTGGATGCGGTGATACACACTATTTCCGGGCGCCTGAAGGAACGGCACGGGAGCGAGGACTTCACCATCATCTCGCAGGAGCAGGCGCTCGAAGTGCTGGGCTCGGTGCTCGATGTCCTTACTTTTGCAGTCGGCGCGCTGGGCGGCATCTCGCTGCTGGTTGGCGCGGTGGGCATCCTCACCATCATGACCATGGCGGTTACGGAACGCACTGCCGAGATTGGATTGCTGCGCGCTCTGGGGGCGCAAGAGCGGCAGGTATTGACGCTGTTTCTGGGTGAAGCGTTGCTGTTGTCCGCGCTGGGCGGTTTGGCCGGATTGGCGCTCGGTATTGGCATCGCGCAGGGCTTGCATCTGATCTTTCCCGCGCTGCCGGTTCACACCCCGTGGCTGTTCGCCATAGTCGCGGAACTGACCGCGATCGGCATCGGCCTGGCGGCGGGAGTTGCACCCGCCGTGCGTGCGGCGCGGCTGGATCCGGTGGAGGCGTTGCATGCGGAGTGATCCCGGATATTCCCCACTCCCCTTGGGGGAGGGGGGGAGGGGAGAGGATGGGGTAACCCATTGCGACATCTTCTGCAACGTCATCGACAATTACGGCGACATTGGCGTGTGCTGGCGGCTGGCGCGGAAACTGGCGAACGAGCACGGCCTTGCAGTCAGGCTGTGGGTGGATGACCTGCATAGTTTGACCAGGTTGTGTCATGAAGCCGACGCCGCGCTGGAGAGCCAACGATGTCGCGGCGTAGAGGTGCGGCTGTGGAGCAAATCATTTCCCGATGTGGAGCCTGCAGGTTTGGTGATCGAAGCCTTTGCCTGCAAGTTGCCGCAGGCCTACACCGAAGCGATGGCGGCGCAACAGAACAAACCGGTGTGGGTGAATCTTGAATACCTGAGCGCCGAAGACTGGGTGGAGGGTTGTCACAAGCTGCCTTCGCCGCATCCCAGCCTGCCGCTGGTGAAATATTTTTTCTTTCCCGGCTTCACCAAACAGACCGGCGGTTTGTTGCTGGAGTGCGATCTGCTCGCGCGCCGCGATGCGTTCCAGAATGATGCCAAGCAACAGCAGGCGTTCTGGCAGTCCACCGGCATTGCAACGCCGACAGCAGATACATTAAAGGTCTCGCTGTTCGCTTATGAAAACGCCGCGCTGGCCGGGCTGTTCGATGTTTGGGCATCGGGCACACAGCCGGTGTTGTGCCTGGTGCCGGAAGGACGAATTTTGCCGCAGGTTAAGCGGTACTTCGAGGATGTAGGTCGGGATATATCCCGATATGCCAGTTGCGTCGGGATAAATCCCGACCTACAGAACTATTCACGGGGTAATTTGCAAGTTCGCGTGCTGCCGTTCGCCGAGCAGGAACGTTACGATGAACTGTTGTGGGCATGTGATGTCAATTTTGTCCGCGGCGAGGATTCCTGGGTGCGGGCGCAGTGGGCGGGGAAGCCATTCATCTGGCAGATATACCCGCAGCATGACGCGGTGCACTTGAAAAAGCTCGACGCCTTCCTCATGTTGTACGGCAAGCAGCTCGGCCTGCCCGCAATCAAGGCGTTACAAGGTTTGTGGCAGGCCTGGAACAGCGGTGACCTGAACACCCAAACCCCCCTTAATCCACCCTTGTCAGGGGGGAAGGCGGGTTCTCCTCCCCTGACAAGGGGAGGTCGGGAGGGGTTTAGTCAAGACAGTGACGCAGCAGGACAGGCTTGGCCTGTCTTTATCGCGGTGCGTGGCGAGTTGGAGCGCCACGCGCTGCATTGGGCGCGGCAATTGGCCGAAAACGATCTGGCGTTGAATCTACTGGATTTTTACAAGGAAATCGGTAGAATGCGCGCCTTGGAAAATGAGGGCAGTAAACATGAAAATAGCACAAGATCTTCGCGCGGGTAACGTCATCCTGGTCGGTGCCGATCCTATGGTGATACTCAAGGCGGAATACAGCCGTTCCGGCCGTAACGGCTCGGTGGTCAAGATGAAGATGAAGAATCTGCTGACCGAATCCGCAAAGGAAACCGTATATAGCGCCGACGACAAGTTTGAACAGATCATGCTGGATCGCAAAGAGGTGACCTACTCTTACTTCGCCGATCCGATGTATGTGTTCATGGATGCAGAATACAACCAGTATGAGATCGAAGCCGAAAGCATGGGCGACGCGATCCATTATCTCGAAGACAGCATGCCGTGCGAAGTGGTGTTCTACAACGAAAAGGCGATCTCGGTCGAACTGCCCAACACCATCGTGCGCGAAGTCATTTATACCGAGCCCGCAGTGCGCGGCGACACTTCCGGCAAGGTGATGAAGCCGGCCAAGATCAATGGCGGTTTTGAATTGCCCGTGGCAGCGTTCGTTGAGATCGGCGACAGGATCGAAATCGACACCCGTACCAACGAATATAAAAAACGCGCCTGATCCCGTTGCATGCTTCAACAGAAGGCCAACCGCGAGGTTGGCTTTTTTTTTATTTGGTGCGCCCGGCAGGGCGCACTTACTTGGAGGTGAAAGTCCTCTACTCGCCCTGCAAGGGGAAGAGTTAGCTGAACGGCAAGGGTGTCGCGGGCGACTGCGAATCTGGAGGAAGCCGAAGGCAAAGCGC
>JBGSKJ010000001.1:0-24984 GCA_041741275.1 Gallionella sp. | reverse complement strand
TCGTTCGTATTGCGTAATATCGCAACCCAGAATGACCAGATGCTCCGGCAGCCGCTGTTCGGTTTCCAGATGAAACAGCGCGGGGATCAATTTCCGCCGGCTCAAATTTCCGCCAGCGCCAAAGAAAGTCAGTGTGCAGGGGTCCAGGGTTTTCATGGGGCATATCCTTTCGGGTTATACGACTAGACCATCCGGCAAACCGGAACGAGCGGTTCGGGTAGCCGGGAGGAATTTCTCCTCGTTCAATAAGCGCTTCAAAATCGGCAGGAGTATGTCGTGATTGGCGAGTGATAACAGATGTTCGCCGCGTTCATTCGCAGATCAGCACTTCCTTAAAATTTTTCCACTAGCATCTTTTCAAACTTTGTCTGATCCACAGTGAAGCCGCGGATGCCTTCTGACAGTTTTTCCGTGGCCATGGCATCCTCGTTCATCTCCCAGCGGAATTCGGCTTCGGTCATGGGGGACGGGCGTCTCTCAGTTGCGCCGGTATCGTTCAATTGGCGTACCAGCACCCCTTCTTGCGTGGCCTCTAGCTCTTTCAACAAGGCGGGCGCGATGGTCAGGCGGTCGCATCCGGCTAAAGCCAGTATTTCTCCCATATTGCGGAAAGAAGCACCCATAACGATGGTCTTGTGACCATGCGCCTTGTAGTACGCATAGATCCTGCGTACCGACAGCACACCGGGATCTTCTTCCGCTGAATAATCACGGCCGCTGTGTGCCTTGTACCAGTCCAGGATTCGTCCGACAAAGGGAGAGATCAGCGTCGCGCCGGCCTCTGCACAGGCACGTGCCTGTGCAAAACCGAACAGCAGTGTGAGGTTGCAGTTGATGCCTTCGCGTTCTAGAATTTCCGCAGCGCGGATGCCTTCCCAGGTGGAGGCGATCTTGATCAGCACTCGCTTGTTGGGTATGCCCGCCGCGTTGTAAAGACCGATCAGCTTGCGTGCCTTGTTCAAGGTGGCTGCGGTGTCGAAGGAAAGACGCGCGTCCACTTCGGTCGAGATGCGTCCCGGAACATATTTGAGCACTTCCAGGCCGACATCTACCGCCAGCTTGTCCATGGCATCATGTGCCTGTTGCTCACGGTCGTTACTTTGCAACTTACCCCATGCGATAGCATCGGCAATCAGCGGCACGTATTCCGGCAGCGTGGCGGCCTTGAGCAGCAGTGAGGGATTGGTCGTTGCATCCTGCGGCTGGTGATGGTGGATCGCCTCGATATCGCCGGTGTCCGCCACGATGGTGGTCATGGATTTCAGTTGTTCCAGCAGGTTGATCATGTTGTCTCCCCAACGGTTTATGAATCACTTAACGAATGTTCTTGTTGCTTGGTCGTTGTCATCAGGCTATTGCTTACACAACGAATGGAAAATCACTCTGTAGTTTTCTCAACCGGCACAACAGGAACGCTGTTTCACATCTTTGGTAAAGGTCTGCGCGCACAGCTTCAGCCCTAGACCATCGTCAGGTACGTAAAGAGTTGGTCGACAAAATCATGCACGGTCATATACTTGCGGATTTGCTGGCCATCGAATCGGCACTGACGAAACTTATTTCCTCATGCCGCAGCGGGAAAAATGGCTGCGGCTGCCCGATAATTGACAGCGTGGTGAACTGAAAAAATTCTACCGCATGAAAAATGTCGTGATAAAGGAAGCATCACTCGATTCAAAATGCTTTGCGTAACGTAAGTGGATACCACCCTTGATCTGTTGATCGCTGAACGGGCGTGTGAAAGGTGGCAATGATAAATCAATGTGCCATGAACATAACGCATGGCCCTCCGGATGTGTATGGCGTTTAGCTACATAACCAATCGCGGGTACGCCGCACTTGTTCCATCTTCGCCCTTCGGGCACGGTGTCTCTGCGGTGGTGTAGCTCAACTGTGCTCCGTTAGGCGCCCTCACATTATCAACTGCGATCACCCCCACCCGCTTCAGCATCACAGAGCGGCTCATCACGAAGCGGTCGGCGGCATCCCTGATCGCGTTGGTACTCAACAACACGGAGAAATTCGCGCCATCCTTGTGCACGATTTCTAGTTGTAGATCACACACCAAGCCGCACGCCTTGAAGCGCTGGCAGCTTTCCTGAAAAGTTTTTCTGCTTGTAGGCGTGAGTAGTTCGGAAAACCTCATTTTACCCACGACCTCTTCACGGGTGAGACCAAGCCACTTGAGCCCGGTGTCATTGATCTGAATAACAACGCCGTCTGAATCGAGCGAGTGGTAGCCGCAAGGGGCGTTGTTGTAGAGATCGGCGAATTGATCAGCATATTTCTTGAGCGTCCTCCCAGTCTTTCTGCAGTCATCAAGCTTGCTGGAAAGATTGGCATTGGCCGATTCGAATACCAATGCCTGTGTATCTACCTGCATCGTACGCCTAGCCACTAGTTCCTCAAGTCGACGGCGATGTTGATGGAGTTCATTTTCAACTTTCTTGTCCTCGGTAACATCACGTAGGAAGCTATAAATACATCCGTCGTTTAGATTGCTGAAATTCGAACTCATCGCGATGATCCGGATCTGACCGTTTTTGCGTCGCATTCTGATCTGTGAGCGATCACAGCCTGATTCGAGCAGCCTGAAAAATGTTTTTCAGTTTCTGAATGTGTTACATCTACCTCCATGTCAAATGCACTCATAGTTAGCAATTCGTCGCGGCTGTATCCCATCATTACGCAAAAAGAATCGTTTATTTCTAAGATATGTCTTTGCATATCCGTTATTTGAAAGGCATCGAGGGAGGTTCGGATCATGACCTTGAACTGTTCTTCCTCATTCTTCCGCAGTACATCCTCGATCCTCTCGCGTTCACGGATATGGATGGCCAAGGGCCGAAATAAGAAAAAATATAGAGTCGGCGAAACTAAAACGACCAGCAGTGTGGAATCAATTATTGCCTGGCCAAATATTGATTGCTGTGGCAGGTAATGAAGAAACAGCATCACTAGTGCTTCTGAGACAAAAACGGATAAGGCGACAATAAGAAAAATAGAAGTGGGGGATTTTAAAGAAAACGACTGGCTTTGTTGGGTATCCATCTTTTGTGACTCCCGAGCTGTTGATGTAGCAACATGAATGCAACCTTGAAAAATCAGTGGGCCATGAACATCAGCGCATGGCCGTCTGGATCGCGGGCCATCAGCCCACGGTTGAATCCTGAATCGGTCGTAGGCATTTGAATAATTCCGCTGGAAACGAAGTCGTAATGATCTGCGCGCAATTGGCTGGCAACACTATCCACACTGGGTGTACTGACCTCAATCTGCCAATGCCACAAATCGTTGGCTTTCGTATCCGCAGGCATAGGCCGCCCGTTGTGCGGGGCCATATACTCCAGCAACTCAATGGCGGGGCCTTGCGGGGACTTGAGCGAGGTGATGCGAAGACGTGCGCCGAATACGTTGTTCAAGCGTTCCTGCTCTATCCCGTAATTTTCGCTGGTTCCGGCTACGCGAAGTCCGAGCGCGTCTCGATAGAAGTGCAAGCTGGCCTCGGTGTCAACGATGACGATGGCCGTATGGTCGATCCCGAGGAATAGCCTTCCGTCTTTCTGATGCCATTTCGATGCGCCCTTTCCATCAGGGAATTGCAATATCTCCAAGTTGTTGCCGTCGGGGTCGCGGAAATAAAATGCCTTGATACCTCCGGCATTAGGGTTCCAGTCCGGCAACCGTTGGGGTTCGGGTGACGCATGTTCCACGTTATACCTGCGCAATTGCGCATACGCTTTATCCATATCGCTAACGATGATGGCGATATGTTGGAACCAGCGGTCATTACTGTGCGAATCAATGGGGATGGGTCGCCCACGCGGCGCCAGATACTCGATCAGGTTGATTTTCTCGTCACTCAGCTGCAACTGAACGATCCGCATTCGTAAGCCGAACACACCGGTCAGATGCTCATAGGCATCACCGGTCACCTCCTTGTCTGAAACGAGTTTGAAAGGCAGTATCTGTGTGTAAAAATCCAGCGATCGCTGCATGTTGCTGACCGTAATACCAATGGCATCAACATCGCTTATCGTTTCAGTCGCGGAAGCGGAATTGGCGTTTAAGAGCAGCAACAAAACAGCAAATTTCACGATGTGGCGGAGCCGCATAATCGTCATGCAAATTGAACTCGTCGTGCAGCCTCTGTCGCTACGGAAAAAACCAATTAGCAATTTCATGCTGCCTCCCTTTACTTATTTGCCAAGTGAACCCCGAGGCGCAGCCCCCAGGCGTAAATAGTGAGTGCCGGATTCACGCGACTGGAGCGCGGCAAGATGCTTCCGTCGACCACGTAAAGTCCGTCAAATCCATGGGCCCTACCGTTGGCATCCACCACTGAAGTCTTGGGATCCGCTCCCGACACCATGCTGCCTAACGCGTGTGCAGTGCCCGCCAAGCCCATCGGTTTGGAAACACCCGGCAATCCGGCACGCAGCAGGCTGTGCTTAAAAGCTTTAAGCAGCGATTGATGTTCAACCACGGAAGCGGGAATGCGTTCCAAACTGTAGTCGAGCATTGGTCGCTGCCCCGATTGGGTTCTCGATACGACCCGGTTATCCGCGCTTGAACCATCTTCTGTGGTGATGAAAAATCCATAAGCGCGTTTTCCCATGGCATTGGCCACGAAGCGGGGAACAAGTGTGGGCAGTTGCGTGGCGAGTATCTCGCCATCCAGCCAACCAAGGCACTGTATGGCGCTATGTGGGAAAGTCTCGTTGAAAATAATCGCGGTCTTGCGCAATATGTCGCGATTGATAAAAGGGGAAAACGCCAGCAACGCGCTGTTAAGGTGGAGCTTGAAGTTGGCTCCGACAAGTGGCGCAGACGGCCAGGTTTGGTTGAGTCCCGATTGCACCAGATGATCCTGGAGCAGACGGGGCGAACTCATTGCTCCTGCGGCCAAGATGATATTGTCTGCATGATAGCTGGTACCGTCAGCGCAACGCACGCCGATTATCCGCTGCGGCGATTGGTCGGCAGCGAGCAGGCCGACCACTTCCTTGTGTATGTGCAGCGTGAATCGATCCGAATTCAGTAGCGGGTTCAGCAAATTTTCCTGCGCATCGGATTTGTAGTTGCCGGGTGATGCAAAACCATCGAAGTGTTTCGCCTCGCGCGGATGCAGAAGAATCTCCTGTTTTAATCCCAGCGGTAGCGATTGGGGCTGCCAGTTGGGTTCCCTTTCAACGATGCGATCGATGAGACGTTGCAGTTGCGGCTCATTGGCGAAATGATTGACCCCAAGCAGCGCCTCCGCCTGCTCGTAATAAGGCGCCAGATCTGCATAGCCGATGGGCCAGCCCAGACATTGAAAAGCGGCGTCCGGTTCAAATTCATGCGGAGAGAAACGCAACAGCGCGGCTCCATACCACTTGGTCTTGCCGCCAACGTTGTAAAATTCATCCGGAACAAAGCTGCTGTGCTGATTATCCTGCCACGTTTCCTTATTCTTGAACTTGCCTTGCTTAAAGACACGCTGCACGTCGAGCGTGCTGCCATCGCGTGGCAAATGACCGCCTTTTTCCAGCATCAGCACACGCTTTCCGGCATTCACCAATGCATAGGCCGTAGCCGAACCGCCGGCACCGGAACCGATGATGATCGCGTCAAATTTTTGAACAGTCACGATTGCATCCTTACTTTGAATTATCTGCAACGGATTGCGGCTCATAGCCACAATGAATGCAGCGCCGATCATCGGCATGTTCGAGCTTGGCACACATGTGCGCCGTAGTGAATTTGAGCAGACGATAGATTTCGACCGCTACCAACATACCGAGAAACGGTGCGCTGAAATAGATCCACTGGGATGTCCAATTTCCGCCGGGTAGAGCAGAGGCAAAGCTGCGTGCCGGGTTCATGCTCATACCGGACAAGGGCGCCTCGAAGGTGATAAACACGGCCACCAGCACACCTGCCGCCAGGCCGGTCAGATGTTCGAAACTTCGGCGGTTCATAAAGAACAGCAACGTCAGCATCAATGCCAGTGAGATCAGCAACTCAGCAACAAAGGCCAGCCAATATCCGGCTTGCCCCGGAACAGTCTCGACATATGAGACCGGTGGCGACGCAAAGTAGTCGCCAAACAGGAACAACACCATCAGCACACCTACCGTGCCGCCAACGAACTGCGCCAGCATGTAGAACAGCGCATCCCATTTCGCGATCTTGCCCAAGCGCAGAAAAGTCAGGGTAACGGCCGGGTTGATGTGCGCACCGGACTGCTTGCCCCAGGGTGAATAGATAATGCCAATCGCGGTCAACCCCATCGCAAGGCCAACGAAGGCGCGACGCAAATCAGCATCTTGGATCAGCGCATGCAGCGGCGATGCAGGCGCTTCCATCAGGATAACCGCCACTCCGGCTGCGACCATGAAGCAACCCAGCCCCCACGCCTCCATAAGATATTCCGGCCAATGCGACCTTAGTGTTTGGCGCAGCATCATGCTTAACCTCCAGTGGCAAAACCCGGATACAGCGTCATGCCGCCGTCGATAAACAGGCTGATGCCGTTGATGTAATCAGCATCATCGGATGCAAGCCAGACAACTGCCCGCCCTATGTCTTCAGGTTCACCGATCCGTTTATATGGGATCAGCTTCATTAAGTCATCGTATGCTTCGGCCGACTCCCATGCCGACCTATTGATCGGAGTTCGGATGGCGCCGGGACAGACGCTATTGACGCGAATACGGTAAGGCGCGACTTCCTGGGCAATGCTCTTGGTCATCAGCATCACGCCGCCCTTGGAGGCTGCATAATTGACGTGACCTGCCCAGGGAATGACTTCATGCACCGAACTCATGCTGATAATCTTGCCGGCAGCGCAGGAAATTCCCGGCACCACGCCGCGACGTTTGAATTCACGGATAGCCTCGCGCGCACAGAGAAATTGTCCGGTCAAATTGACGTTGATCACAGTGTTCCATTGATCCAGCGTCATCTCATCGATGGGTGCATCTCTTTGCATTCCGGCATTGTTCACCAGAATATCGATTGTGCCGAACTCGGCGACCATCTGGCGGAACATGGCTTGCACCTCGTCCTCCTTTGAGACATCCGCCTTGATCGCAATGGCGTGCCCACCTTTGGACTTGATCTCATCGACCACTTCGTGTGCCGCCGCCTCGCCGGAGACATAATTCACAACAACGTCAGCGCCTTCCTGCGCGAGGAATACGGCGACGCTTCTGCCTATCCCGGAGTTCGCCCCGGTAACCAGTGCTTTTTGGCCATGCAGCAGATTACGGTGTGGTGGGTGTGGCATCACGACATCTGGCAGATCCTGGTTTTCGTTCATTACAAACTCCATTTGATATTTGATTTGGTTGAGTCAATCGTGCGTGTGCGGTCGTAACAGCTTTGCCACCAAACCGCTCCAGCCGGTTTGGTGCGAGGCACCCACCCCGCGACCGGTGTCGCCATGGAAATATTCATGGAATAAAATGTAGTCACGGAAGTGCGGGTCGTCCTGGAACTTGGCTTGATCGCCGAATACCGGTCGCCGCCCCATGTCGTCACGTCTAAACAAGCGCGTCAAGCGCAGCGCCAGCTCGTCTGCAACGGCATGAATGGTGAGAAATTTTCCGGAGCCGGCAGGGCACTCCACCTTGAATTCATCTCCGTAGTACTCAGCGAAACGACGTAGCGAAGTCACCAACAGATAATTGACCGGAAACCAGATCGGACCACGCCAGTTGGAATTGCCACCGAACATGCCGGATTCGGACTCTGCCGGTTGATAGCTGACGCTCATCGGATTATCGATGCAGCTGAATACATATGGCGCATCTTTATGGGCGCGCGACAAAGATCGCACACCGTAGTCGGAAAGGAATTCAGTCTCATCCAGCATGCGACGCAAGATGGCTTTCATGCGATGGCCACGCAATAGCGATAGCAGGTGGCGGTTGCCTCGCCCCGGTTCCTGCCAGTGCGAGACCAGCGCTGCCAGTTCAGGGCGGTTCTTCATGAACCACTCCAGCCGCCGTTTGAAATCCGGCAACTGATCGAGCATCTCCGGCTCCAGAATCTCCACGGCATAAAGCGGGATGAGACCTACCATTGAACGTACCTTGAGCGGCATCATTCCGCCATCGGGGGTGCGCAGCACATCGTAGAAGAATTGATCCTCTTCGTCCCACAGACCGACACCCTGATCGCCGATATTATTCATAGCCTGTGCGATGTACAGAAAGTGCTCAAAAAACTTGGTGGCAATATCCTCGTAAGTGCGGTTGTGTAGCGCAAGTTCCAAAGCGATACGCATCAGATTGAGCGCATACATTGCCATCCAGCTGGTCCCGTCGGCTTGGTTGATATAACCCCCGGTCGGCAGCGGCGCACTGCGGTCGAACACCCCGATGTTATCCAAACCGAGGAAGCCTCCCTGAAACACGTTGTGACCGTCGGCGTCTTTTCGGTTGACCCACCAGGTGAAGTTAAGTAGAAGCTTGTGCAACTCCCGCTCCAGAAATTCCAGATCGCCGACACCATCGCTGGCTTCTCGCTCGGCTTTGAAAACCTCCCACACCGCCCACGCGTGCACCGGCGGGTTTACGTCACCGAAGGCCCATTCATAAGCAGGGATCTGTCCATTTGGATGCATGTACCAGACGCGGGTCATCAATAGGAGCTGATTCTTGGCGAAAACTGGATCGATGTCCGCCAGCGTGACACAGTGAAACGCCAGATCCCACGCGGCATACCATGGGTATTCCCATTTGTCGGGCATGGAAATGATGTCGGCATTGTTCAGATGCTGCCATTCGCTGTTTCGCCCGTTGTGTCGTCCCTCAGGCGGCGCGGGCATGTTCGGATCGCCTTTTTGCCATACTGGTATATCAAAGTGGTAGAACTGTTTGCTCCAGATCATCCCGGCAAAGGCCTGCCGCTGGATCAGGCGCGCATCTTCATCAGCAATTTCCACTTGCAGCGATGCATAAAATTCGTCCGCCTCGGCCCGGCGCAAATTAAAAATAGAATCAAAATCCCTGAAGGGTTGCTTGTTTTCTATGCGTGCAAGACGTAAGCGAACTTCCGTCTTGCCGTGTGCCGGAACGGTAAATTCGAAGTGTCCAGCCCCCTTGGTACCGCTTTGCTGCGGATTGACTGCAAGGTGATTACCGTTAACGATATGTTCGTGAAACGCATCCTTGAAATACCCTTTTGCTTCTGTGCCGTACAGACGTTGCACATTGGTCTCGTTATCGCAGAACAGCAATTCCGGGTCACCCTCAAAGTGGCAGTGATACGTCCCCAGCTTGGGATGCTGCAACACGACGCAGCCCTGTTCGGTGACGGACATCACGGGTTTCTCGCTTTGTCCGTCCCACGACCACTCATTCCTGAACCATATCTGCGGCAGGATGTGCAGCGGCGCGTCCTCCGGGCCGCGGTTGTGCGCGGTAACCAGCATGAGAATATCGTGCGGATCTGCCTTGGCGTATTCCACAAACACATCGAAGTAGCGGTCTTCGGCAAAGACACCGGTATCGATCAACTCAAACTCCGGCATATCCTTACCACGCCGACGATTTTCCTCCACCAGCCATGCATAGGGATATTCCTGCTGGGGATACTTATAGAGCATTTTCAGATAGGAGTGAGTCGGGGTCGCGTCCAGGTAGTAATACAGCTCTTTGACATCTTCGCCGTGGTTGCCCTCGCTGTTGGTCAATCCGAACAGACGCTCTTTGAGAATCGGATCGCGCTCATTCCACAGTGCCAACCCAAGGCACAAGTGCTGGAATTTATCGCTGATTCCGGCGAAGCCATCTTCACCCCAGCGATAGGCTCGACTGCGTGCGTGATCGTGGCTGAAATATTCCCAAGCTTCACCGTGCGGACTGTAGTCCTCGCGAACGGTTCCCCATTGGCGCTCGCTTAAGTACGGTCCCCATCTCGACCATTCCGGTTCATCATTTTCTCGCGCGATGAGGCGTTTTTTTTCTTCGCTGACAGATGCATTCCCGTTGGGCAGTTTTTTTGAAGTATTTTTGCCCATAGTCGATGAGGTGGTCATGTTGATTTCCCTTTTAATGCTGTGTCAGTCATAGAGCGATTGCGTGCGTCTTAAAGCAGATCGAGCCATGAATACAACTAGTCGCCCACGTTTCACGGGGGCTGTAGAGTGATAATGCCTGCCGCTTCAGCGGGCACGAGGTGCCCTGTTTTACTGTTTGCCGTAAACGAAGCCCAGCACCGCACCAAAGATGACATGCAACACCAGGGTAGCCACCGGCACCATCATGCCGCTGGGCATGCCCAGACCGAATAGGCCGACACCCATCATGGGCATCACGGCTATCATCATCAGCCAGCCCGCAACGCCAATCGCTATACCGCGAGAAACATGACCACCGAAGGGGAGTTCGCTGAATATAAAAGCGTAAGCCAAGCCATAGCCGAGAGTGCCGATCATAATGTGGGCAGCCCACCCCATTGACGCCTCGCCACCCATCTTGCTTGAAAGCATGTTGATTACGTTGACATCGGGCATCAACCCCATCTTCGACTTCATCACCATCAACAAGGACAGCACGATGGTAGCGGCCAATCCGGCCAGAATTCCCTTGAGTGCTTTGTTCATTTGATATTCCCTTTCATAGAATAAATAATGTTTCACTGTTGATGATGAGCATCATTGTTTCAACTCATGTTGGATTGGTCGTTATAGGTAGAGGTTTTCTTACGCACTAGCCGATACTTTTCATTGAAATCGACCTAAAGCCCGACCTGGAATGCTGGCGCTGTTTGAGTTACAAAACTGTGGGGTGCACCATCATGCAAATTCAGCCATGCCCGTAAAACTTCCGAAACACTCCATGCCTGAGCAAAGCAACCACGCGGTGAAAACGGCGGCTCTGCATCGAATATCTCGCTGATATTGCCGAGACAGGCCTCGCCAAGGTGCAGTCCCAGCGGCTCAAGGAAAGAACGTGCCTTGTCCGCATCCCGATAGACACGGTAGTGCGCATCCACGAACGGCCCGATGAGCCAGGCCCAAACGGTACCCTGGTGATAAGCAGCATCGCGTTGCATGGGATCGCCCTGATAGTAAGAGACGTAACCAGGTTGATTGCGCGCCAGACTGCGCAAGCCATGCGATGTCAGCAATTCTCTCGCGCAGATATCCACCACTGCTTTTTGTTGGGCCGCCTGCAACGGGCTATTGGGCAATGCCACCGCGAAAATCTGGTTGGGGCGCAGACGCCGGTCACGGTTCCGCCCATCGGTATCAGGCTCGCCTTCCGGCCCATCAATGACATCGTACAAATAGCCTTGTTCTTCATTCCAGAAACGCTGGAAGCTGGCATGCACTTGTGCCGCCGCTGCACGATATTCTTCAGCCGGTTTCTTCTTGCCCAACTGCTTGCTCAAGTCGGCCATAATTACCAGTGCGTTGTACCAAAGCGCATTCACTTCGACAGGCTTGCCGATGCGCGGCGTCACTACCCAATCGCCAATCTTGGCATCCATCCAAGTGAGTTGCGCGCCGTCCTCACCTGCGAACAACAGACCATCCTGTTCATCGACCTTGATGCCATAACGAGTGCCTTTACGATGCCATGCGACAATGCTTTCGAGTACTGGATAAAGTTCCATCGCCAGCGTCATGTCTCCATTGCGCCTGGTGTATTGCTCCACTGCGTGGAAGTACCACAACGTGGCATCGACCGTGTTGTATTCAGGCTTTTCGTCATTGTCGGGGAAGCGATTTGGCAACATGCCCTCGCTGGCGTGTGCAGCAAACGTGCGCAAAATGCTGGCGGCCACGTCAAAACGCTGTAGCGCAAGCGTCAAGCCGGGTAATGCGATCATGGTGTCGCGACCCCAATCGCCGAACCATGGATAACCGGCGATGACGGTTTTCCCAGCCGGATGACCATCACGGTAACGATCGACAATAAAATGGTCGGTGGCCAGTGCCAACTGTCTGATCCAGCATGGTGCATCAGTGGGAAGTACGGCAAGCAATGCACGCTCGGATTCTTTAATCCTCGCGCTAATGGCCGCAAAGCCCTCCGGTAAAGCCGATTCAGCGGTCGTCACGAATGTCGCATCCTGCCCCTCATCAAGGGTCAGGGCAAAACGCCCCGGACAAAATAGATCTTCGCTATCGTCCAGTCCGCGCGCGGCTTCCATTCGGTGTTTGAAATTCCAGTACCAGGCGGGGTCAGATACAAACTTGGCGCCATCGCAGATTACGCGGTAGGGACGCGCGCCGTGGAATGCCTGCACTTCGAACCCGTTGCTTATCTGGCGGATATTCATATCCCACCCACCATGGCTGTGACTGTGGTAATCCCGATAGGTACACAGCGGGGTCAGTTCGAGTTCGAGCATAGCGCTTGCGCGCAACACACGGAAATGCAGATGGGTGGTGTTCTGTCCCGGTTCCATCAGAACACGCTTTTCGATCAAGGCATCAGCCAGTGCATAACGCCATACAGGGATTGAACCATCCAGAAAAAATGTTTCGAGGTGCAGGTGACCGTGTGGCACTACCGTGCCGTCAACGAACTCGTTGCTGAACAGTTGATAGGTTTTACCACCATAGCGCACCGTCGCATCCACCTTGGCTACCAGCAATGTGCGCCCCACCGGGGGGGTAAGTGCCGCCATTAACAGGCCATGGTAGCGTCGAGTGTTCATATCACCGACCGTGCCGGAGGCGAAGCCTCCCATGCCGTTGGTGACCAGCCATTCACGTTCGATGATTCGATTAAATTCTCCGCAATCGCCACGCCCTAATTGAATGGCCCTCTTGTCCGTTTCTTCAATCGAAATTGGTTGGCTCAATTTGAATTTCCCTTCGACTGTCGTTTGGATTAAATTCGTCAACTTTCTGGCTATAAGCATTTAGTCTGTCAATGCGGCAAAAGCTTACAGAACAACATCGCGACAAGATAAATCACCTACAAAGAAAACTAATGTAATCCGACTGTAAGGAATGTATCGGCATTGCGTTTTTGGATACTCTAAAGAGAGCGGCGCGACTGGTTTCGGCTGCGTGAATGAGTTTCTTCTACTCAATGGTGAGTTAACCTTGAACCCGTAATCAACTTCGGGGTCAAGCCTTATGAAAACGAGCAAATTGAGTTTCGCCAAATTGCAAATGAAGGATTCGGAAGCCGGCATGACCAGTTCAAACTGTCAACGTATTTGGCAGAACTTGTATTCGATGTTGCAGCAACAGCGATGACACCATGATCGAACTATCATCCGTCGGCACTTCTGAAGATATTAGAAGATCGTTACCAGCCGGTCGAAGGATTTTCTCAATCGTGTAGAGGTGGATAGAAGCATTCCTTTTAGCAGCTTCATTCCCAGTGCGGTATGCTCTTGCAGTAATTTGTCGAAGTTGTCTCGTGAGAGAAGTACCAGCGTCACATCATCGATTGCCGTTGCCGTAACTGCTCTCGGCATCTGATCGAGCATGCACAATTCTCCGGCGATGGAGCCGGCCCCATAGATGCCCAGCGTGATTTGGCTTCCCTTGAATTCAGTTTCCTTTTTGATTTCAACGTGACCTGAAAGGATAAAGATCATGTATTCGCAGACATCACCCTCGCGCCAGATCGTTTCTCCCTCAGGAATCTTGCGGAACGAGAAATAGCACGGCATATCATTGAGTTCGTATTCCTCGAAAAATTTAAATACGACTAGTTCCCGATTAAGGCATTTACACAACTCTTCGTCCAGTTGGTTCATGTCGTTTTCCCCTGCTCAAGTGAGTGAATTTTTTTCTCGATCAGGGTCAGCAGTCCGTTGATGCCGTTTTTGTTTACAACTTCCCGGTAGTCGCTCCGATAGGTAGCTATCAGGCTGACCTTTTCGATGACCACATCATAGACTCTCCAGGAACCATCCTCATTTTTCTCGCGCAACTTGTAATTAATAGGTATCTCCGTGTTCCCGCTAATGATGACTGTCTCCACCATGGCTTGCATGTCCTTGATCTTCTCGCCCCGGTATTCAACCTTTTCATTGGTATAGGCCTCGATGCGTCCCAAATAGGTGGCTTGCAGGAGCCGAGTGAATAGTTCGACAAAGCGCTTACGTTCGTCGGTTGTCGCGTGTTTCCAATTGGTGGCCAGTGTTCGTTGCGCCATCAAGTCAAAATCGAATCGTTCCGCGATGAGGCGGGTAATATTATTGTGCTTGGCCGTGCTGTCAGGACCGGGTTTTTTCAATACCGCCAGAATGCCTTCAACGGTAGAGCGCACCTGCGCCAACGGACCGGAAGTTTCCGCCTGAACGGGGCCCGCAAACCCGACCATTAATAGCAGCGCGACGGGAATCCAGCGGTGGAAAACCATCATGGTTTTGCCTAGTTTGGAAAGTTGCACGTTGCGATGGAATGTGATCATGATGGAGTCCTGTCTGTATGGTTGGATGTTGATTGTTATTCCTGTACCTTGCCGGCCCGGTGCTGTGCATAAGCGGATCGGATAACGATATAAGGATCCATGGCCTCACGCTTGATTGCTTCGTAAGTGTCCTTGTCCAGCGAGACCGTGTTGACGGCTTCGGTTGCCCTTACCGCGACAATATCCTGTGTCTGCTTGTCGGTGGTGTAATAGACGGGGTCGAAGAAGACATCTGTAAATGTACCTGCCGCGTCTCGCAGACTTGAAGGTCCCAGGAAGGGGAGAACAATGTACGCGCCCTGCCCTACCCCGTAGTGGCCAAGGGTCTGGCCGAAGTCTTCATCTTTCGATTTCAGGCCAAAATAGTGCCCGGCCGGATCAAACAGTCCCAGTATGCCTATAGTGCTATTGATGACGAATCTACTCAACTCGCTGCCGGCATCGCGAAATTTTAACTGGAAGGTCGCGTTGGCGAAGCGTATGGGGGCGGCAAGATTGTGAAAGGCATTTCCCAAGGAAGAGCGTACTGGTTCGGGGACTACGCGTACGGCGCGTGCCACAGGTTTCAGCACATAGAAATAAACCTTGTCGTTGAACCAGAATATTCCGCGATTCATTTTTTCCAGCGGATCCGCCACGGTAGCCTCCTCGATGTCGGCGTCAAATTCTCCACTGAATGCATCATCGACGCGGTCGCCTTTATCCTCATCCAGTATCTGCTGAGGCTTTGATTCAGTTGTGGTATCGGCGACGGCCATGCAGATAGACGGCACCAGATAAATTGGTGAGAGTAATATCAAAACGCCGATCTGCCTGATGGTGATCACTTTGTCATTCCTTGTTAAAGATGTACTTGCTGATCAGTTCTTCGATATCCACCGCCGATTCGGTCTCAGTGATGTCATCTCCTCCCTGAAGGATACGCTCGCCGCCACCGGGTTCGATCTTGATGTATTTGTCGCCAATAAGACCGGCGGTGCGGATGGAGGCAATGCTGTCATCCTGGATGGTTATCCCTTTGTCTATCGAGAGCGTGACCACAGCCAGAGCTTCCTGGTTGTCAAGACGGATGTTCGCCACCTTGCCGATCTTGACGCCAGCAAGTTCCACCGGGGCATCCGGCTTCAGGCCGGATATGGAGGTGTACCGTGCGGTGAGCTCATAGCCATCGCTGGAAAACACACCCACATTCCCCAGTTTGACGGCAAGATAAGCAAAGCTCAGGAAGCCAGCCACCATAAACAGTCCCACGATCAGTTCTAGCTTAACTCTATGCATTGAAGGCAAGCTCCTCTTTTTGGCTGGAATAGATTGGACCCATGGCGGTTTGCACAAACGCCTGGATGTGTGGGTTGTCCGAGCGCTGAAACTCGTTCGGTGACATGTGGCCTTGAATCTTGCGTTCCGCCAGAAGAGCAACGTCATCGCACAGTTTGAAAATCCTGGGCACATCGTGACTCACGATAACCGCGGTGTAGCCAAGCTCCTTTTGGGTGCGGTGGAACAGCCGGTAGATTTCATTACTTCGGTGTATGTCCAAGCCAGTGGTCGGTTCGTCAAAAAACACAATGCGAGGATTGGTGACCAGGGCGCGGGCCAGTCCCACACGTTTTTTCATGCCGCCGCTGATTTGCGCCGGGTATTTGTGGTTGATATCGTGCAAGTCCATCATCGCCAGTTTTTCTTCCACATTGGCGCGTATCTGAGCTGCTGTGAATGTGTTTTTTTCCCGCAGGGGCAGGGCCACGTTGTCGTAGACCGTCATGGAATCGAACAGGGCCACATTCTGGAACAGCACACCGAAATTCATGCGCAGTTGTCTTCGCCCAAGCTTGCCTATGCGGTTGATGTCCTGACCGAGCACTCGCACGATGCCGTCATCCGGATGGATAAGTCCCAGCATGTGTTTGAGAATGACGCTCTTGCCTTGTCCACTGGCGCCGGTGATAACGGTGGTTTGTCCCTCTTTGATGGAGAGATTGATGCCGTCGAGTACCTTCTGCCCGCAGAAAGACTTTTTAACCTCGATCAGCTCAATGGCTAACGCGGATTCTTTACCACTCATACCTGTGCTCCAACTTTATTCTGTTGCATACTGTTGTCTCCTTGAGTTTTCACAGCAGGACGGCGCTGATCAGGTAGTCCCACACCAGCACAGCCACCGCAGAGAGCACCACAGCATCGGTGGTGACGCGGCTTACACCCTCGGCACCAAAGGCCTGTGTGCGCTCCAGGTGAAGGTAATAACCCTTGGCGGCAGCGATCCAAACTATGAGCAGGCCGAATACCAGGGATTTAACAAGGCCCATGTGGACGTCCTGCCATGTCACACTGTCATACATACCCTGAAAGTAAGCTCCCTCGTTGACGCCCAGCAACAGGACGCCAACCAGGTAACCACCGAATATACCGACGACATCGAAAAGCGCGGTGAGCAGCGGTACAGAGATGATGGCCGCTATTACCTTTGGGGCCACCAGATACCTGTATGGATCGATGGCCATACACTTGAGCGCATCAATCTGCTCGGAGTTGCGCATTATGCCGATCTCAGCACAGATAGCCGATCCGGCGCGGCCGATAACCATGAGCGCAGTCAGCACCGGACCAAGTTCCCGAATCAGACTCAGAGCTACCGCCGAACCCAAAAGTGCTTCTGAGTTGAAACGGGTAAGCGTGTTATAGCCCTGCAGACCAAGCACCATGCCAGTAAACAGCCCAGTGACGAGAACTACGGACGCAGAGCGGGCACCGACGAATTCAATTTGCTTGATTATCGGGAAAAATCGATAGGGGGGAGAGACGATGCATATGACGCTGTTAAACAAGAACCCCCCCATGCGTCCGGTCTCACGAAGATAGTTCAGCGTGTGATCGCCGATTTGTTCGATTAGTCTGATGATGGAATGCATCTAAATTTAACTTTCGCTATAGCGCAGTGTCTACCGCCCCGAGTCGGATGGCCATCGCAAAACCTTTCCTGCCGGCGGCCTGTGCACCGAAAGTAATCAGGGTTTTCGCAATTTGGTTAAGCTTCATTGGATCTCTTCCTTGGTAATTAAAATGCCAGGCATTACCTAAATAATTGGGGATGCAATCGTTAGTCGAAGGAGAACTTGAATTCTTACAATACATTGGAGGAGCAGCCGGGCGGAATGGATCGAAGTTGTGTGAAAACGCATCACTCAAGCAAACGATGATGAGTCATTATGCGTAACAGCCAAAACAAATACTTTGTTTGCGGCAAGCAAGTCATACCCCGCCAGAATGGAATGGGTAACGGGCATTAATCGTTCGGCAACCGGGACACTTTACAGATATTTTCAGATACCTCTTTCGACTCGATCTTGACCATCAGCTGGATGCCTTCTCCAGACTATTTTCTAGGGCGTCCGGGATCGGGCAGTCGTCGATCTCGTCAGTGGTATCGCAGCAATACATGCCTCACTTTCCCTGCTGCCATTTTTCTATGCCGTTGTTGCCGAGATCGACCGCGAAGACTGTGCGGTCTGCAGCTACGACTACAGCGATGGCGTGATCAAACTGACCTTGGACATCCCCCTTTGCGCTGAAACTCGTCAGGTATGCTCCGTCAGGGGAGAATTTCTGAATCCGAACGGGTGCGGTTCATTAACTTGACAATACCCTCGTGCAGATCACCAGCCGCTAACTATAGCGCACCGAGCCGTAACGAGCGCTGTGCAAGGTGGAAAACGCGCCGCTCGGCCAGCGCGAATCAGTCGAGCTTACGAATTAACCCCGCCATCACTGATCGGACAGGCTCGGCGACCACGGCAGTTCGTCCATGAATATCGACTGAACGCTCTTCACAATCTCTCCATCCTGCTTGGATTTCTCGGCCAATTTCTTCCACTCTGGATCGCTGCGAAAAGCAGCCCAGCTGGCAGCGGCTGTGGTGCGGTCTTTGTGCGCAAGCAGGTAAATTAGAGTATTGCTAGCCAGTGGTTCATCCTGAGGATGCCAGTAGGCGATATTTTTCATGCCGTGCTTTTCGAAAAACCCCATGATGTGGTCGCTGAAGCGCGCCTCAAGCACGCCCAATTTCCCCTCGGCGGAGGTATAGGTTCACAGTTCATAAACATCCGCGCTGGCTAAAGAAGGCAACAGGGCTGCTGTCACCAGTATCGTGCCAAAACATAGAGCTCTCAATATGACTGGTGCTCGCTCATATACCGGTGCGCCGCCGGTGTTTTTAGGTTCTGACATGGAATCATCCTTTAGAGAATTTGTGTGATGGTGTAACGTTACCTCCGTACTGTGGTACGGAGTCAAGCGGAATGAAAAATAATCTCAACAATTTGACCGTCGGTGCATCTGCCAAGAATTCTGCAAATGCAGCATCTGCTAGTTCCTGAACATCTGCTTCTGCATTCATCACAGCAGGCTGTGCAGCGGAAGAAACTTGATCAAGCGACGCGTCGGGATAGCGCCAGCGCAGCAAGCGGTACGACCACCCATTGCAGGAGCGGCGATACGCCGATAGGAACAAAAGGGGTAACCGGCATCCATTCGGTATATGTCCAGCTTGCCCGTACTCCGGTGCCGAGCCATTCGCTAAATACCGTGTAAGCGAGACCGAAGATGACCGCGACTGTATTCACCAATATCCAGTTCCAATCGCGTAGCGCACCGGAGCGCGTTGCGATGAGTGCGGTGAGTAGCGCGCCAGCCCCAATGAGCACATCGCCAACGGTGCAATGGAAAACAGCATAAGCGATGGATGTAGGAGGCGCTTCCCACCACAGGGTGTACAGTGGCAGTTGAACGACTTCCCACAATGTGCTCAGCACGGCAAGCGCAGGGAGGTAACGTGCGAACACGAAGCGCCAAACTTTTTGGTCGTGGCACCACATTTCGCTCACCCCGCGTAGCACGAAACTGCTTCACGTCTTTGGTAAAGGTCTGCGCGCACAATTTCAGTCCCTAGATCATCATCAAGTGGGGGAACAAATGGTCAGCCAGTTCCTTTACGGTCATGTGTGCCCGGATAGCGATGGCCACCGTCATCATGATCAGCTCCAGCATTTTTCCGATGATTTTTTGCATGGTTTTCATGGGGCGGTTTTCCAAATAAATGAATCAATTAATTGATGAGGTAACTACAAATCAAGTGCTGTTATTGCTTTATCGAAATTGATTCACGGTAGACTTCATAGGAAATCGGTTCCTTGTTCTCGTACTTGATGCGCTTGCGCCGCGCCTCATCGAGCAGGTGGTAGCTTACGACAATCTCGACAAGTCTGGCCTTTCCTCCGCCGGTGGCGAAGTCCATCGTATACGTTCGCGGCTGCTGATACGGCAGGCGCGTGTCCCACAGATCCACGATGAACGGCCGCCACATCACCGTGCGTTTCAGGGTATGTTCTTGCTTCTTTAGCACCTTGCCGTCGGTGTCGAAGACCCGCAGCGTAACGGTAAGATATCGATCCGGCGTGCCGGTGGGCAGAAAATGGGTCGCGCCAATATTGGTGAGCGTGGTGGTTACGCGGTGCCGGCCTGTGTCTATGGGTTTCTCCGTGAACTCGACCTTGAGCGCGCGTTTCACCATTGCCGGATCGTGCCCGCCGCGCCACAGGTGCCGACGCGCGGCGCGTATCTGTCCACCCGCCACCAGCGGGCGCTGTACCGCGGGCATGTGGCATTGCACGCAGTTAATTTTCTCGCCAGCCGATTCGATCTCCACGACCGTGCCGCAAGGCGGCATGCGGAAAAATGTGTCCCAACGCTTGCCCTGCACCACGTGGCAGCGCAGGCATACCTGGTTCGGGTCGTCCATTTTCGTTACTGCGTGGGGAGCCCGGGTGTCTCCATAGGGTCCCAGGATGCGTCCCTCACGCAGGTGGCAGACATTGCAGGTTACGCCTTCATGCTGAAGGCCTGCATCAAAACGGGGATTGGGTTCAAGAATTGGTTCCCACTTATCCTTGTCACGAAAGCCCGTGACCAGATGTTCCTGTTGGTCTTCCAGCGGAATGTGGCAGTTCTTGCAGATCTGTCGTGAGTCGTCGAATTTCCAGTCGGCTTGAAAGTAAGGATCAGTCCAGGCCCGGCTATGCATGGCGGTGGTCCACTCGTTGTATATCTCTGCGTGACATTGAGCGCAGGCCTTGGCGCTCTGGCTTGTCACGGAGACGGGCAATTGTTTCACCGGGATGGGGCGCTCAAATGCCTCGCTTACCACGAAGATGTTCATGGGGCGCAGGAAGCGCCAGGCCAGAAACGCGGTAAGGGCGATCACAACTACGATAATCACAATGGTTTTTAGCCGCATGCCTCAGTTCCACGGAAGAAGTTGATCTGTGAGCTTCTGCACCGACATTCGCGCGTGTGGATGTGGTTGCCTGCCCAGTTTTAGAACGTAATCACCTGATAGCCTGCCGTAATCAGCTTCCTGAAGCTGGGGTGTTTATCGTACTCGCTCAAAAACGGAGCGCCGCATGCCTCGACTGCGTCATGCACACCGAATGCCCCGGCGCAATAATCGCATACGCCTGAGACGCGATCCTTGACTGCTTCATACAAGCCGTGCAATTTATGATCAGGTTTGGCTAAATCCACCGCCCACTTGACACCTGCTCCGTCGAAAATGAGTTGCACATCATCGCCTGCATCCTTGAATTCCTTGACTGCCTCCAGCGCGTTCACCACGCGTCCGAGAGACTCGTGAGTTTCCGTATCGGCAAGAATCACGATGGCTACTTTAACTTTTTGCATTGCTGTTCTCCTTTGTTATAGGTGATAGATACCGCGCCAGAATGGAATGGGAACGGGTGTTAGTCGTTCTGCAACCGGGATACCTTACAGATTTTCCATAAGCTCGCAGGTGCAATAACCAACGTGCATTGCACCGCATGTTCATGATGCATCCGGTGCAATGCATGTCTCACTTTCCCTGTTGCCATTTTTCTATTCGGTTATTGCCAAAATCAACTGCGAACACCGCTCCGTCGCGTGCTACGGCAACTGCGATTGCATGATCAAACTGCCCCGGCCCGCTGCCTTTGCCGCCGAAACTCGTCAGGAACGTTCCATCAGGGGAGAATTTCTGAATCCGATGGTTGTAGAAGTCGGCTGCGAATACATTCCCTTTTTGATCGACGGCCACGCCGGTCACAGTCGCGAACCAGCCGTTGAAGGGGCCGAAGATATTCATGGCGAACGGGCCGCCCCACTTGCGCAGGAAAACTCCATCGGCGCCGAACGCTTGTATCCGGTCGTTGTAGCCGTCGGCGACGTAAAGCGCCCCCTCGGGACCAAACGCCACATCCGTAGGATAATTGAACTCGCCCGCCCGGATGCCGATCTTGCCCGTCGTTCCCCACTGACGCACGAAGCTGCCGTCCGCCTTGAGCTGCTGAATGCGCTGGTTGTAAAAGTCCGCGACCAACAGGTCGCCGTTGGCCGCGACCGCCACACCCCCGGGTGCGTCAAATTCGCCGGGGCCGCTGCCAGATTTGCCGATAAGGCGTTTGGACTGACCGTCGGGGCTGAACACCTGAATCCTGTCATTGAAATATTCGGCCACGTAAAGTTCACCCTCGCGGATCGTGAGATTCATCGGGCGACCGAGCTGGCCTGGCCCCTTGCCGGGCATCCCGAACTGGCGTTTGAAATGGCCATCGAGGTCGAAGACCTGAATGCGGCCATTGCGGGAGTCGGAGACGAACACCTCGCCGCCGGCGACAACGATCCCGGTCGGATCGTTGAACTGCCCAAGAGCGCTACCTTTTCCGCCCCATGCGGTCACGAACGCGTAGGGTTGCTCCATCGCCGAAGGCACGAAGGCCAGCCAACCGAAGGCGATGAGAATCGCCAATGCGATGAGAATATTTCGTCCCACTTTGAAAGCGGTTTGCAATCTCATGCTCCATGCACCTTCAGAAGTTGATACGGACACCCGTACTCAAGACGTAATTGTTCTTGAGCGCGGTGCCGTTGAGATGCTGGATAACAGGAATCTGCACCCCGGCCTCGACGATCCATCTCCTGGTGACGTATTGCAGTCCGGGGGATAGAAACAGCGTGGTGCCTCCGGAGTTCGGATCGGCGATTCCGCCGCTGTCGTCCTTGGCCGAATGAACGAGATTGGCTTCGAGAACTCCATAGAGAAAAGCGGGGACTCCGCTACCGAGACTGCCCGGCCACAGGCGGTATTGGAGCGAAGCGTCGAGTTCGGCAACATCACCGGCCTGAAAGCTGTTGGCTTCGCGGTTGGCCTTGTAGCTCAACTGGCCGTCGATCTCGAAATCCAGCGTCTGGTAGGTGACGACCGCGCCGCCGAGCGCATCCCATGAACCGGAACCGGGCTGGACTGGGGACGGCAGGCGACCGAAACCGTCACGGGCGTTATCCTCGCCGGTCGGTGTCTTCACGCCCAGGAACGGCGCAATACGCAAGGTACGCCCGGGCGCGTCGTACTGGTATGCGGTGTAGCGGCCAAACAAGGTGAGATCGCCAACGCCCGATTTCTGCCGGGTGATATTCTGCCCGCCCATGTTCATGTCCAGCCGTTTGTCGAACCAGGGCAGCATGCCGAATAGCGCGAAGTCTGAGGTCACGCCATATCCAAGTACCGACATGACACCCGAAACCTGCATGTCGCGCTGTGCAGGCGTGGGATCGTCCGCGATCTTCATGTACATGAACTGCTCGCGCAGTACGTAGCCGCCCTCATGCACCGGGAGCGCGGTATTGAAGGTAATCGGCGCGCTCCAGGCAGCACCAGCCCACACGCACAGGGTGGACAAACCCACCTTGATGACTGTTTTCATTGCGTCCTCCCACCCTCCGACACGGACTGTACCGGTTCGAGCTTGCGCAAACTAAAACCGGCTTCTTTTACTGCCTTTTTGGCCATTGCTTCATCGAGCGTGGCGCCGTCCTGCATGGTGACAATCACGACACCGTCCTTGAGGTTCGTTTCAACACTCTGGACGCCTTCAATCGCACCCAGCTTTTTCTCGATGCCATAGGCACAAAACGGGCAGGACAGGCCGTCCACACGAAGTTGGTAGCTGAGCGGAGCGGCCAATACGCCGGTCGCAACCAGAATGAGGCTGAGTGCGATAGCTATATGTTGCGTGAAGGTTTTTAATTTCATGGTGGTCTTCTGTCTTTTCCCGTCAATGATTGGAATGGAAACGATAAACCCTGGAGGTAACTCCATGGTCTAGCACTGTGCCAAACAATTCGATCAAGCGGTTCATGTCTTGACTCACCCCGCGCAGCAGGAAAGCTGCTTCACATCCTTGGTAAACGTCTGCGCGCACAGCTTCAGCCCCTCGACCATCGTCAGATAGGGAAAGAGTTGGTCGGCTAAATCATGAACGGTCATATGCGCGCGGATGGCGATGGCCGCCGTCTGGATGATCTCGCCCGCCTCCGGCGTAACGGCCTGCACACCCAGCAGACGCAGGTTCCCGGCTTCTGCGACAATCTTGATAAAGCCGCGTGTATCGAAGTTGGCAAGTGCGCGCGGCACATTGTCGAGCGACAGCGTGCGGCTGACAGTCTCGATGTTTTTCTGGTGCGCTTCCGCTTCGGAAATCCCCACCGTCGCCACCTGCGGATCGGTGAACACCACGGTGGGCATGGCGGTGAGATCAAGAGCGGCCTCGCCGCCGGTCATGTTGATCGCCGCGCGGGTGCCTGCTGCTGCCGCGACGTAGACGAACTGCGGTTGGTCGGTACAATCACCTGCTGCAAATATATTCGGTGTGCTGGTGCGCATGTGGTCGTCAATCACGATATTGCCCTGGGGGCTGAGTGCTACACCGGCATTGTCCAAAACAAGGCTGCGCGTGTTGGACGAACGCCCGGTGGCCACCAGCAATTTATCCGCACGTAACTCGCCTTGGTTAGTAGCGAGCACGAACTCGCCGCCAACAAAGGACACGGAGCTTGCCTGTGTTTGCGTGAGCACGTCGATGCCCTCTGTGCTGAATGCTTCCGTCACCGCTACACCGATCGCCGGATCCTCGCGAAAGAACAAGGTATGGCGCGCCAATATCGTTACTTTGCTGCCCAGCCGTGCGAAAGCCTGTGCAAGTTCCAACGCGACGACCGATGAACCGATCACCGCCAGCCGGGGCGGAATGGCATCACTCACCAGCGCTTCGGTCGAAGTCCAGTAAGGCGTGTCTTTCAATCCGGGGATAGCCGGAACCGACGCGCTGGCGCCAGTCGCAATAAGGCAGCGGTCAAAAGACACCTCGCGCTCGCTGCCGTCGTTCAAATGCACGATCAGCGTGTGGCCGTCCTTGAAGCGGGCCTCGCCGTGCAGCAGGTTGATGTTCGGGATGCTCTCCAGTATTCCCTCGTACTTGGCGAGACGCAGCTCGTCCACTCGTCCTTGTTGCTGTGCCAGCAGCCGAGCGCGCTGGATGGTTGGCGCGACTGACGAGATGCCGCCATCGAACGGGCTGCTCGTGCGCAGATGAGCGATGTGGGCAGCGCGTATCATGATCTTCGAAGGAACGCAGCCGATGTTGACGCAGGTGCCGCCGATGGTGCCGCGCTCGATCAGCGTGACCCGCGCGCCGCGCTCGACCGACTTCAACGCGCACGCCATCGCCGCGCCGCC